>JAGBRG010000140.1 GCA_017632495.1 Spirochaetales bacterium | reverse complement strand
CGTAGTAATCCTGCTTCTGGTCGAGCTGATTCAGTTCATCGGAAACAAAATCAGTGCGAATATGATGAAAAAGCGCTGAGGATTTTACTCAAATCAGCAATTTCAACAAAAATGCAACAGTTTTTCTTTTAAAGCTGTTGCATTTTTTTGTGTTTCTATGTACAGTAAAGCAACTTTAAACAACTACAACAGGGAGGAGACATTCATGGCAATCAATACCGCTTCAAAGATGATGTACTTCTCCATGTCCATGACAATGTGCATGGCTATGTGCATGCCCTCGCGGGCATAAGTACTTTATTTTTTCCATTCATTTCGTGTATTGTTTTTCCGGCAGTGATATCATTCTGCAATTTTTGTTATACAGATATAGCCCGTATAGGCTGATGACATTTAAATCAATTATTTGAGGAGATAAACCATGAAAAAAGCTATCGCAATCGTATTAGTAGTTCTTGCTGCATTCGCAGTATTCGCAAGCGGATCTGCAGAGGTCAAGCAGTCAAACAAGATCACAGTAGGTGCAACACCCCAGCCCCATGCCGAGATACTCAATCTTGTCATAGACGATCTTGCAGCCCAGGGAATCACACTTGTCGTTAAGGAATTCACCGACTATGTCACACCGAACGAAGCAGTTGAAAGCGGCGAAATCGATGCCAACTACTTCCAGCATATTCCGTATCTTGAGGCACAGAACAAAGATAAGGGTTTCCATCTTGTAAACGCAGGTGGAGTCCACATCGAGCCGATTGCACTGTATTCAAAGAAGTACAAGTCTCTTGCAGACCTTCCCAAGAACGCAAAGATCGCCATTCCTAACGATCCGACCAACGAAGGCAGAGCACTGCTTCTTCTTGCAAGCGCAGGCCTGATCACTCTGGCAGATCCGAGTAGACTTGATTCAACACCGATCGACATCACATCAAACCCGAAGAACCTTTCCTTCACAGAGGTTGAGGCAGCTTCCCTCCCGAGAGTCCTGGAAGATGTCGATGCCGCAGTCATCAACGGAAACTATGCACTCGCCGCCGGCTTATCATCAACCAAGGATGGCATTCTTGTAGAAGGCGCCGACAGCCCGTATGTCAACATTGTCGCAGTCAAGGCAGGCAACGAGAACAAAGACGCCATCAAGGCTCTTGTTAAGGCTCTTCAGAGCGACAAGGTCAAGAAGTGGATTTCAGAAAACTATAAGAACGGCGAAGTCATCGCAGTCTTCTGAGACCTGACATCAGAAAAGCAGTCTGCAGGGTACACTTGATGGTCTGCAGACTTACAGAAGCAGTCTGTGAACCTCAAAGTATGGTTTACAGACTGCTTCCTTATTTTAGATATTCATTTATCAGCAGTTCAATGTAATCAATGTTCAGTGGTGTTTGACCGGTTTCATATGAAAACAGCAGGTTTTTGCCTTGAATATATCCTTTTTCAGAAAATAACTTCAGTCTGTGCAATGTGATATTACAGTAGGTGCTGTTATCCATTATGCCGCAGTGTTCCCAGATAAATTCCTTTTTGGTCCTTTTATTCAGCACATAGAAGTCCGGATGAATAACACATCCGTTTATTTCATCATAGAACCCTGCCTGCTCATAGGCATATGGAATCCCCAGGGCATATAGCCTGTCTGCAATCAGGGCTTCGCTCTTTGACCTGACATAGTCCCCTTTCATTGTCTTGTACTGATGGTTCGAATCCTTAGGGCTAACCTTTTTCCACTTCGACTGCCATTTTCTGGCATAGCCTTCATCGGTCTCCGCTTCAGGTATCACAAAGGCTCTAATTGGTTCTGCAATGGTTTCTAAAACTCTCTCTACATCAGAGTTAGTTCTGCTTTTCTGAAGATGTGAAAGGCACATCTCCAATTGTCTTCTTTCTCTGACAGCAGCCTGCAAAAGAGCATCCTCATAATTCTTTGTTGAAAGCTTTTCTATCAAAGAAGTGTCAGCAGTATAACTTCTCTTCCTTGTTTTTCCATTCCCAGTCACTTGATAAAACCGGACAACACCTCTGGTAGTGCTTACAATTAAATGACCCTTAAGCTTTCTGATGGGAGATTCTTTCAATCTGGCAATCATTTTGTTCAAAGAGGCGACTCTTGAAGTGATGGATTTTATTATCTGTGTCTTGGTCACAAGTCAACTATAGAGCATAATTCCGGATTCTAAACTGAGTTTTTTGTGTGGTTTGAAAGAAAATGCAAATTGTGTTGCTAAATACAGATACCGCGTCAGTCCAAAATAAAAAAAATAATCATTTGGACTGACAAAATCAGCCCAGTCGACAAAAAAAAGCAAACTGGGCTGACAATTAGTTTCAGTTATAAATCACATCAGATTGATGCCGGCCTTTTTGGCGGCATTTCTGTCCTCTTCGGGCCAGACAGAGGCCTGAACCTCACCGATGTGGGCTTTTTTAAGAAGGAACATGCAGATTCTGCTCTGACCAATTCCTCCGCCGATTGTCTGAGGGTATTCACCGGCAAGAAGTCTCTGGTGCCAGTAGAGCTCCGCACGTTTTTCGCAGTTGCGGATCTTAAGCTGCTGAAGCAGTGACTGCGGAGAGACTCTGATTCCCATGCTGGAAAGCTCCAGTGAATCCTGTCTTACGGAATCCCAGACAATGATGTCTCCGTTCAGGCCGTAGAAACCGTCAGCGTTCTTTGTGGACCAGTCATCATAGTCGGGGGCTCTTCCGCCGTGCATGACACCGTCGGAAAGAGGCATTCCTATACCGATGATGAAGATGGCGCCGAACTGCTTGGCAAGCTTCTTCTCGCGCTCGACAGGGGAAAGATTGGGGAGCATCTCCCTGGCCTCCTCGGCGTGGATGAACTTGATGTGCTCGGGAAGGGCCTGGGTGCAGGCAGGATAGTTCTGGGAGACAAGGAATTCGGTGCGCTTGATGACCTCATAGACGCCGCTGACAATCTTCTTGAGAAAATCGAGATTCCTCTCCTCCGGGGCCATGACACGCTCCCAGTCCCACTGGTCGACATAGATGGAGTGGATGTTGTCAATGTCATCGTCCGGACGGATGGCATCCATGTCGGTGTAGAGACCGGTTCCGGGGCAGAAGCCAAGATCTGCAAGGGCCATACGCTTCCATTTGGCAAGGCTCTGGACAATTTCCATGCTCTGTTCATTCATGTTGCCCACGTTGAATCTGACAGGTCTCTCGACTCCGTTGAGGTCGTCGTTGATTCCGCTGTTTGCCTTCACAAAGCGAGGCGATGTGACGCGGGAAAGTCTGAGTTCGCTGGCAAGTTCCCTCTCGAATGAATCCTTGACGAACTTGATGGCGCGCTCTGTCATCCTGGGATCCAGAACTGATGTGTAGCCTTTTGGAATTATGATGCTCATAGTCCCCTCCTTGGGAGAGTATAGCCAAAGAGAAAATCTTGGAAAACCGTTTCAATAAAGAATCGGTGAAGAAAAAGGGAAAACTAGGCCCTTCTGTGGTCTTTCGGGGTGTTGAATCTGTCGTGGGTCGTCTTGGAAGCAGGCATCTCAGCAATATCGCCGCTCTTGGTAAGAGCCCACTTGGTGATCATCGGACCGAACATCTCATAGATCAGGACTCCGAACAGGACGATGCTTCTGATCAGCCTACCCTCATAGGTACCAAGGACTTCGGCCTGGACGGACATGCCAAGCGCGACACCTGCCTGAGGCAGGAGTGCGTAGCCCAGGTACTTGGAGACCATGGGATCGCAGTGGACGGCCTTGCAGCTTTCGCGGGCTCCGAAGTACTTTCCGAAGGATCTTGCGATGACATAGAGAATACCGATAAGAACGACAATCGGTTTTCCGAACACAGAAAGATCCAGGTCTGCACCGCTTATGACAAAGAAGCAGCAGAACAGAGGCGATGTCCACTTATCGGACCTGATCATGATATCTCCGGATCTGGGACAGAGGTTGCAGAACACCGTTCCGAGCATCATGCACACCAGAAGCGATGAGAATGAAATCTTCACAGGGCCCACGTTGAACTCGAGCTGAGCCAGGGCGATTGTCATGAAAACAAAGGCCAGTGACATGTTGAGTCTGTTGCTGTTCGAGTAGAAAAGCTCCTCGATCTTTGTCAGGATAAAGCCCATAAGGGCACCAAGGCCAAGAGAAAGAACAATCTCAAGAAGCGGATTGATGATGATGGCAACCAGGTTCACGGAACTGGAAATCAGGGCCTCGGCAATACCGAATGATACGGCAAAGGCAACAAGACCCACAGCATCGTCCAATGCGACAACAGGAAGCAGAAGATCTGTGACCTTTCCATGTGCCTTGTACTGCTTTACAACCATCAAAGTGGCAGCAGGGGCTGTAGCTGTGGCAATTGCACCCAAAGTGATGGCGCCGGACATATTGAAGATCTGAGGATCGGTGAACAGGGCAACAATTGCAAGAACAATGTCGACACAGATCATCGCGACAACAGCCTGGAAAATACCTACGACAACAGCCTGCTTACCTGTTCCCTTGAGCTGGGAAAGTTTGAACTCGTTTCCGATTGAGAATGCGATAAAGCCCAAGGCGACGGTTGAGATGATCTCAACGGCCTCGACATCAGCAAATGAATTGAAGCCCAGGCCCGGAATACCGAGGCGTCCGAGACAGTAAGGGCCTACGAGAAGACCGGAAACAAGAAAAGCCGTGACATCAGGAAAATTCAGATGAAGGACTTTGAACAAACGGGTCATCATAAGACCCGCTCCCATAGCAATGGCAAGGGAAAGCAATTCTGTCGACATTAATAACTCACTTTCACCCGGGAATCCGGGCCGAGCTAGTAATACTCCAAAGAAAACAATAAGTCAAGCAAAAATGATGTAATCATTTAAGCTTAGGATTGTTATACAATGTGGGAAGGAGATATATGAAGATACTTGTTTTCGGCTACGGTCTCCATGGCGGGGGGTTCGAATGTGCCATGCACTACCTCTCACACGGCGACGAAGTCGTCATCACTGACATAAGAAGCAGAGAATCTCTGGGCCAGTCAATCGACTTTCTGGAAAAGAAAGGCGCCGTCATCCATTGCGGAGGCCATCTTACCAGCGACTTCGAGTGGGCCGACATTGTCATCAAAAGCCCCACCATCAAGCTGGACAACGAGTTTCTCAACTATGCCAAACGTGTCGAAAACAGTCTCACCATCCTTGCCGCGCGTCCCGAGGCCAAGGACATCAAGGTCATCTGCGTGACCGGCGCGCGCGATAAATCAACCAGCGCCAGCGCAATCTGCCATGCTCTGAACGCCCTTGGAAGCAACGCCCACAACATGGGAACATCAGGCTTTACCGAAATCAAGCGCCTCGACAGCGGCGATGTTCCTGAATATCTCATCATTGAAATGTCCACGTGGCTTGCCCGCGACAGCTATCACTTCCTAAAGGGCCAGATTCCCCGCATCAACACATCACTTATCACTTCGATCTTTGATCCGGACGATGCCCCTGACCCCATCACAAGAACCGGCGAGTTCAACATGTACGCCGACAACATCATCCTTCCGGCCGAGGTCAAGGCAGCCATCGAAAAGGCTGCCCATAAGAAGGCAAAGAACATAAGCAGCATTGAAAGTGCCTCCAGATCCATGTCAAAGGCCCTGCCCGACAAGATGAGACCGGCTTTCGCCGTACTTAGAAAGCTCGGTTACAGCTCATCCATGGCAAACAAGGCCCTGAAAGGCTTTAAAGGTATTCCCAACAGAAACGAGCTGGTTCTGAGGACCAACAACGCCATGTTCATCAACGACAGCTCGTCAGTCATGCCTGCAGCCGTAGGCTTTACCGTAGATAACTTTGAGAACCTTCCCGTGCACATCATATGCGGAGGCTCGGATACAGGACTGGACCCCTCCCCCATGCTCAAAGCCTTGAAGGGAGCTGCCTCTGTTGAGCTTCTTGACGGCTCGTTCACAAGAAAGACCCTGATTCCGAAACTTGTTGAAAGCGGAATCGAATACTTCGGTCCCTTTAAAAAGATGGAGGAGGCCGTAAAGACAGCCTCCTCTCAGCTTGACGATAAAAGCAATATGCTTCAGGTTGTGCTTCTGTCACCCGGTGCCGCAGCCTATGAGTTCTACGGCAACGAGCATGTCAGAGGCGATGCCTTCAAACAGAGTGTCAACCAACTGGTCCGTCAAGATAACTCTTTGACTTGACAACCTTTCCTTCAGGACTTACAAACTTCTTTCCATCCACTGACAGAACTCCGTCCTTGACATAGAGCGGCATTGCGAAGAAGTGGTCAGGCTTCACATATGTGAGCTCTGACGGATTGCTGAATCCCTCCGGAACAAGGTGTGTTCCGACTTCAAGATCATCTGCAAAAAGAACCTCACATGTTGTGTGCTCCGGAGCCTTGGGATCCTGAGCGGCCAAAAGCATACCGTTACTCTTCACGCCGCGGAAGTTTGCAGGCTTGAGGTTGTCCACAAGAACGATGTTGTGTCCAAGAAGCTCGTCTTCCTTATAGTAAGGAACGATTGATGAGACGATGATTCTGGGCTCTGCCTCGCCTGTGTCCAGATTCAGGATGTAAAGGATATCTCCGTTAGGATGATGCTCGACCTTTGTGATCTTGCTGACGGTGAGCTTCACCTTGTCTGCGAACTTCTCAGCGATGCTCTTGTTTGCCTCAGCTTCCTGGGCGGCAAGAAGCGCAGCCTTTGCAGCTTCTTTCTTTGCTGCCTTCTCAGCAGCCTTATCTGTAGTGTTATTTTCCATCTTTCTCTCCTCTCTTTCTGCCTGAGAGCCGCTGTAGCGGATTCTCAGTTCCTCGATCTTGGCATCCTCGAGCTTGGTGAAAAGAAGGCTTACCTCCCCCACCTTGATGTCCTGGCTATAGTCGCCGAGTTTTGCCCAATCTGCCTTTTCCTGACCCAGGAAGGTCAGAATGCTCTTGGACGTGACAGGCATGAACGGCTGAATCATGATGCCAAGGTCTCTGATAAGACCCACAAGAGTCCTGAGAATGAGCTTTGCCTTCTCAGGCTCTGTGTTTCTGAGCTTCCACGGCTCAGAGTTCTGGAAAACCCTGTTTCCGATGTTGGAAAGCTCGAATATGGTTCTTAAAGCATCACGCTCGTCGGCTCTTTCAAGCATCTGGGTAATCTGTTCTTCCTTTTCCTTAATTTGGGAAAGAAGATCCTCATCCACAGCGCCTGAGCCAAGGTCTCCGTCATAGAAGCGCTTTACGAAAGTCAGTGTTCTGTTGACCAGGTTGGAGAGGTTTCCGATAAGCTCTCCGTTGACTTTCTCCTGAAGATCCTTCCAGGTGAATGTGAAGTCGGCGTTCTCCGGTCTGTTGTAGTACATGTAGAATCTCCACACGTCAGCCGGGATTCCGGTCTCCTGGACATCGTTTCCGAACACGCCTATTCCCTTGCTCTTTGAGAACTTACCGCCTTCGTAGTTCAGGTACTCGGTCGAGCTCATATGATGCAGCATGGTCCACTTCTGGCCTGTTGCAAGCTGTGTTGCCGGGAAGACTACAGTATGGAACGGGATGTTGTCCTTTCCGATGAACTGGAAAAGATCTGTGTTCTCAGGATCGAACCACCATTTCTTCCAATCATCTGTGAGGTTTGCGGTGATTGAGACATAGCCTATGGGGGCATCGAACCAGACGTAGAAGACCTTGTTCTCGTAGCCCGGTTTGGGTACGGGGATTCCCCACTTCAGATCACGTGTTATGCATCTTTCCTTAAGACCGTCGCGAAGCCAGCTCTTTGTGACCTGCACAGCGTTCTTTGCCCAAAAGCCCTTCTCTGAGGTCTCGTCAATCCACTTCTCCAGAGCGGGAAGAATCTTGGGAAGATCCAAATAAAGGTGCTTTGTCTTTCTGATAACAGGTGTTGTGCCGCAGACCATGCAGCGCGGGTTTATAAGCTCGGTCGGATCTAGGAGGGTCTGACAGCTGTCGCACTGGTCCCCTCTAGCATCTGTGCTTCCGCAATGCGGGCATGTGCCCTCGACAAAGCGGTCTGCCAAAAAGCGGTCGCATTTGGGGCAGTACAGCTGCTCGGTCTCTTTTTCGGTGATGTAGCCGTTTTCATCGCAGCGCTTGAAGATGTCCTGCACAATCTCGGTCTGCTTGGGGGTGGAAGTCCTTCCGAAGTAGTCAAAATCGATGTTGAACCACTTGTAGATGTCACGGTGGATGGCGTGGTAGTGATCACAGAGCTCACGAGGTGTT
>JAGBRG010000139.1 GCA_017632495.1 Spirochaetales bacterium | reverse complement strand
GTTGAGCAGATCGGAACATCCGATGAGCTTTACAACCAGCCCAAGAATGCATTTGTAGCCAACTTCATCGGAAAGATGAACTTCTTCAACTCACACGTCGTCTCCACAAACAAAGAGGAGACGGTTGTTGAAATCGATACAGCGGGAATCCGCGTAGCCATTAAGGCAGATAAGAGACATGTCGAGCCCAACGTCGGAGACGAGGTTTTAATCGGAGGAAGACCTGAGTACCTTGCAGTCTCGGCAGAGTCATCCGAAAGCTCAATCCCGGGTCAGGTCAAAATCATCCAGCACCTGGGTTCATTCATCCGCTATGAGGTTGATATCAATAAGAGCATATCCCCTGTCACACTGGAAATCGACATGGACAGCCTGCAGAAGGACATCCATGAGGGTGACATGGTCAACGTGACATTCGACGCAAGCAGGGTTGCCCTGTTCTCACCGGAGGGAAGAGAGCTATGAGCAAATACTCCATGATTGAAAATGGAGCAGAGACCAACAAGGTAAAGAAGTTCTTCCAGAAAGACTTCTCCCAGTTCATAGTGTTTGCAATACCTATGATCTTCATCGGTATCTTCCTGCTCTATCCTATGGCAATTACGCTCATCAGGGCATTCTGGGCACCTGCTGAGTACACTTTCAAATTCACAGGCTGGTCTCTTGAAGGTTTCAGGACCTTCTTCGGGACAAAGCTCTATCTCAGAGCCCTTCTCAACTCGATCGTTGTCAGTCTGTCTGTAACAATTCTATGTATCCTGATCGGTGTTCCGATGGGCTACTGTGTCGCTCGTGTCAAAATCCCAGGAAAGAAACTTATGGTGTCTTTGGGAATTCTTCCCATCATCATGCCGTCATTCGTCGGAGCCTACACCTGGGTCATCCTTCTGGGTAACAAGGGAATTGTCAGAACTGCTCTGAACTTCATCCTGAAGCCGCTTGGAGTGACACTTCCGAGCATCTACGGAATGTTCGGAATGATTCTGTGCATGACCCTCACCTACTATCCGTTCGTGTTCCAGATGGCTTACGGTGCCTTCAGCGGCGCCAATGCACTTTTGGAAGAGTCAGCAATGCTCATGGGTGCAGGAAAGGCCAGAATCATGAGGACAATCACACTGCCTCTGATTATCCCATCCCTCGGTGCTGCAGCACTTCTGGTCTTTGTAAGAGCTATCGGAAACTTCGGAATTCCTGCGGTCATCGGTGGAAACAACTACGTGCTTCCGACACTTATCAAATTCGCTTACGGCGGAGCCGGTGACATTAACCTGGCATCGTCGATTGCGGTCATCAACGTCATCATCACGGGTCTTGTCCTGTATGTGCAAAAGTACATCGTCAACAGACACGAATACGAGACAATATCCGCATCGCATACAGACATCAAGC
Source organism: Spirochaetales bacterium (assembly GCA_017632495.1). Classification (GTDB taxonomy): domain Bacteria; phylum Spirochaetota; class Spirochaetia; order Sphaerochaetales; family Sphaerochaetaceae; genus UBA9732. The sequence continues at coordinate 3,907 of JAGBRG010000139.1, read as the reverse complement.
AGCACGAGAGCCTTGGAGCCAGAATCTTTGCAATCATACTCTGTCTGATTGTCCTTATCTTCTCACTGCTTCCGCAGCTGACAATCATCGTCATGTCGTTCTTCAAGAGATGGACAGGCCTTCTTCCGTCTGACTTCACATGGACAAACTATGCGAACATCTTCAAGAAGTCCAGCCACGAGCTTTTCAACTCGTTCTTCCTCTCTATTGTCGCAACGCTGATGTGCGCCATCTTCGGATCGATTCTCGCATACATCACAGAAAGAAAGAGACCCAAAGGATCTTCACTTCTGGATCTGTCTATCATGGCACCGTTCATCCTGCCGGGAACAGTTGTTTCAATCGCACTTTTGTCAGCATTCGGCGGAAACGGTCTTATGAAGCTCACAGGAACATACCTGATTCTCATCATCTCATACATGATAAGAAGAACCCCGTATGTCTACCGCTCGGTTGCCGCAAACCTCACACAGCTCAATCCGTCGCTTGAGGAAGCAAGTACAATAAGCGGAGCAACATGGTTCTACACCTTCAGAAGAGTCAGTGTTCCATTGATTCTGCCGTCAATCATCTCCGGTTCGGTCATGACACTTACGACACTGCTTCAGGAGCTGAGTACAACTATTCTGCTCTATGGTCCAAGAACAAGAACAGTTCCTATTCAGATCTTCAACGCGGTCAACGAAAACGACCTTGGAAGAGCCAGCGCACTATCAACAGTCCTTCTGATTGTAGTCTTTGCAATCATCTATACGATGAACTCAAGAAAGGGCACGGATCTCTCTTCTTCGATGAAGATGTAGTTTATCTAATCAGAAGCTCGCATATCAGAAGAAGATTGCGAGTGATATGAAACGGATCTTTCACAGGGAGGGCAACGACCTTTTCCTGAGGCCTTCCCTCCCTTGTGAGAATCTGGATCCACTCACCTATGTTCTTATCGGGATTTATGAAGTGATTTTTCACATAATCCAAAGTCTTATCATGGATATCTGAAAAGACCCTGTCGCCTGTGAGCCTGAAAAACAAAAGCGAAGCATAAAGGGTCTCCGAGTGCTCCCACCAAAGCTTATCTCCCCATCCGCCTTTTACAAGTTTTATTGTCGGCTCTTCGCTGTCGGATTCAAACTTAAGAGGGTTTCCTTCAAGATTCACAAAATGAAGAACACCGCCGTATTTCTCATCCCAGCCTTTAAAAAAAGATGCCTTCATGATTCTGGATGCCGTCTGTGACATATCAGGTCTATTTAAAAGCACGGCCGCATCATGGATGAACCACGAATCCTCAATCGAGTGCCCAGGGTTTATGTGCTGCCCCAAAAGACCGCCGATTTTGTAGTTATCCCTGCCGATTACCTCATGAATCAGATCATTTTCATCCTTGAAATTGATAAGGACATCTGTTGCCGTCTCTTCCATATCCAAAAGAAGATTCTCTTTGAATGCCACATCGTACAATAGAGCGGCCTCATAAAGCTCCTTTGCCACATTGGTCAGAATCATCGGAATCCCATGAGCCCTGTAAGATGGGTCAAGCGGGTACGGAAGAGTATTGAAAACTCCTGTTTTCACACGGTCTTTGACAGAAAGATACAGTTTTTTTGCAAAATCGTAGGCCGTTCTGTCACTGCCTGCAGCAGAATAGGCTGCCATGCCTATTATCACAAAGCAGTCGGCATAGATGCTCATATCAAGCGTCTCGTATGAGCCGACCTTCTTTGGTGATCCGTCACGGTTTAACAGAAACACACACCGAAAGTCATCCTCTGCAATAAGGCAGTGTTTTCTTATAAACTCATAGCCCTGCCTGGCAAGCCTTAGAAAGAGCTTTCTCTCATCGTCTGAGAAAAGAGGAGCCTTGGTTGCGGCAAGTCTTGAGAACATCCATAAAAAACGGCCCTGACTCCAGGTGTACTTGTCGTAGCTGACAAGGTTAAGGCCCCTGTTGTCAAAACAGTTGAGGTATCCTCCGTACAGAGTGTCCTCGCACCTCGGAAGCCAGAATCTGAGGATGTTGTTCTTAAGTTCGTCTGAATAAAAATCAAACAGTCTGTCTTTCATCAGAGGATGAACTTCTCCACAACCTTTGCAAAACCGTCCTGATCGTAGCGGTCTGTAACGTAGTCGGCAATCTTCTTAAGCTCAGGATCACCGTTTTCAAGAGTGACTCCGAAAGCCGCCTTTTTGATCATCAGGCTGTCCAGAGCCATTCCGTCTCCGATGCTCATCACATTGTCCCATGTGACCCCAAGGCGCTTTAAAAGAATCTCCATCGAAGGGACTCTCAGATCAGGCTTGTCCGAAACCTGGATTCCCAAAGGATCTGAAAGAGAGACTCCTGCAAAATCCATGCTCTCATATTCCTTTTTCAAAGGTTCGAACAGATCCTGTGGAACTCCGTAGAGATTAATCTTCTCAATTCCTATGTTCTGTGAGAGGAAGAAGTCGGAAAGCTTTCCGTAGACAGTCACAGGACGGCCTGAGGCATACATATACCAGACGTGGTGAGGCGGAACAGGATACTTGTAAAGGTTGTCCATAACATCCTTCTCAAAGTACAGCCTTCCTTCGGCTGCAACCTCACAGTAGATTCCCTTGCCCTCAAAAAGGCGGCAGATACGGGCGCTCTGCTCGGGCGTGAAGCTGTGCTTGTGGATGACCTCTCCTGTGAGGGTGTCCAGAATGCGGGCTCCGAAGCATGTGAACCAGTATCTGAAAGAGCCGTCCTCGAACTGAGGCGGAAACATATCGGCAGACCTTCCGGTGCACGGAACGCAGATTATTCCTTTCTTCTGGCACTCTTTAAGTGCATGGTAGTTTCTCGGGCTGAGCCACATCTTGTCGCTCTGAAGCGTGGTACCGTCGAAATCCAGAGTTATTACCTTGATTTGATTTTTGTCGAACATACTTTGATTTTAGTCCAAAAAAAGAGAAAAAGCTACGACAAGAAACTGCAAAAATATGCATAACAGTTTTCAGTCCTTAATCATTAATTTTTGTATTAATATTAAAAATATTCATAAATGTGGCCGATTATGCATTATTTTTGAATTTTTATTCTTGACACTATTTTCCTAAAAGCATATTTTATGCATACAATCAGTCTTGCCCGTCGGGCAACGGAGGAAAAAATGGAAAAGAGCGCAATCAACGGAAAGTACAAAGGAAAGAGCTTTCTAAAGCTTCTGGACTTCACTTCAGAGGACATCCAGTACTTTTTGGACCTTTCAGCAGAGCTGAAGGCAGAAAAAAAGGCCGGAATCCCACATCAGATCCACAAGGGCAAGAACGTAGCCCTTCTGTTTGAGAAGACAAGTACCCGTACCCGTTGCGCTTTTGAGGTCGCAGCATTCGATCTTGGAATGAATGCAGTATACCTTGACCCCTCCGGATCCCAGATGGGAAAGAAGGAGAGCATCGAGGATACCGCAAAGGTCCTTGGAAGGATGTTCGACGGAATCGAGTACAGAGGCTTTGGTCAGAATCTGGTCGAGACCCTTGCAAAGCATGCGGGCGTCCCTGTATGGAACGGCCTTACCAACGAGTTTCATCCGACACAGATTCTTGCTGACCTTCTCACGGTGAAGGAGCACTTCGGAAGCCTCAAGGGCAAGAAGCTTGTCTTCATGGGTGATGCTAGATTCAACATGGGAAACTCCCTGATGGTCGGATGCGCAAAGATGGGCATGGATTTTGTGGCCTGCGCACCTGAAAGCTACTTCCCCTCAAAGGATATTGTAGAAACCTGTCAGGAGATTGCCAAGAAGACCGGAGCCACGCTTTCCTTCATCTCCGATCCCGTCAAGGCAACAAAGGGTGCCGATGTCATCTACACCGATGTCTGGGTTTCCATGGGTGAGCCTGCCGAGGTCTGGGAGAAGAGAATCAAGGATCTTTCCCCCTACCG
>JAGBRG010000138.1 GCA_017632495.1 Spirochaetales bacterium | reverse complement strand
GATCAAATCAAGCATTGACAGCATAAACCTGGAAAGCATCAACAACAACGCAAGAGAGCTTTCCAAGCATTACATTTTCAACCTCGACGCATATGTCATAGATGTTGCATCTATTCTTTTGATTCTGGTGAACCTTTTCTGGATTCTTCTTGAGTTTTTCGGAAACAGTTTAAGAGCTTCGGTAACAGTGCATTTCGGAATGGGTCTGGGTGTTCTGCTTCCACTTATTGCATTGGTATATCTCTTCAGGAGAAAAGAAGATGACTACTCATTTATGAGGGTTTTGGTACTGTTTTTCCATATTTCGGTTATTGCGATAACAACGCTTCTGACCCTCCATTCAAGAGACACATCAGGCATCTCCCTTGCAATGTTCTGGCTTGTAATCTGTGCCTTTATTCCCATGGTGAACCTTGCAGACAGCATCATAGTGATGACGCTGTTGTTTTTAAGTACCTTCCTCCCTGCCCTTCTTCTGCACGGACCTTCAGCAGTGAACAGAGGAAACATAATCATAGCTTTCTGCGTGGTCATCGCTTATTTCGGCTTCAGGATGTTCGCTATCAGCAACTCCAGGCTGATTCAGGCTCTGGCTCTGACATCATACAACGACCATCAGACCGGTGTTCTTAACAAGCGTGCTCTTAAGGAATACCTTTCTAACGTAAAGAACAAGGACGTCAAGCGCATCGGTGTCATGCTTTATGACATTGATGACTTTAAGGCCTATAACGACAAGTACTCCCATCTTCAGGGAGACAAAATGCTTTTGCAGGTCAGCGAAAGCGTCTCCAAGTTCCTCAGAAGCGAAGGTGCCATGGTCTTCAGACACAGCGGCGGAGACTTTGTCGCCGTAATGGAAGATGTCACCGATGAAAGACTTCTCAAGACCGCCATCAAGGCCAAGGAGCTTGTAGAAAGCCTCAAGATCGAGCGTGATGACGGAACAATCCGTCCGTTTGTCACAATCACAATCGGATGCGCTACGGCAAATCTTGACGACAACACCGATATCCTTTCGGATGTCGATACCCAGAGGGTCATCGGAAAGAAAGGAACAAAGGACTGCGTAGTCTTCAACGGAAGAATCTACATAGCAGAAGGCGAAATCTCGCTGGACCAGCAGCCTACTTTGTACACGGAGAGAGTCGCAAATGCAGTGGCGGAGGCAATGAAGCGCAACGAGCTTAAGATATACATCCAGCCGATGTACGATACTGCAACCCAGAACCTTGTCGGTTCCGAGGCACTCTCCAGATGGGAAAAACCGGACGGAACAGTCATTCTTCCTTCCGAGTACATTCCCGAGCTTGAGAAAAACAGCTCCATTTTGGCTTTGGACTGGTTCATGTTTGAGGAAACCTGCCGGGTCATTAAGGAAATCAAGGACATGGGTCTTCCTCCTATAAGAATCTCCGTCAACTTCTCAAGAATGCATGTTCTGTACGAAAGAGACATAGACAAGAAGCTTTGCAAGATAGCAGACTCCTACTCTGTTGCCCACAACCTCATTGAGATTGAGATTACAGAGTCCGTCTACCTCCATCTTCCCACCATCATCGAGCCGATTATCCGCAGCATAAGAAATGCAGGCTTTGCAGTTGCAATCGATGACTTCGGTAGCGGTGCCTCATCTCTTGAGTTCATCAACACAGTTGATGTCGATACTCTTAAGATTGACAAGTCCCTTATCAGATCCAACTGCTCTGATGAGAAAGAGCGTGTTCTTCTTGAGTCGGTTGTCATGCTGGCACACAGACTTCAGCTCAATTCAATTGCAGAAGGAGTAGAGACACCTGAGCAGCTTGGCTTCCTTAAGACCATAGGATGTAAGCAGATACAGGGCTTCATCTTCTCAAAGCCTCTGCCTGAGAGTGAATATCTTGAGCTTTACAAGAAGGAAGCTGCATCCCACAAGACATTCAAGACTCAGTTCAAGGACCTTGGTACCAACCAGACATCACTTAAGATGCTCATCGATACTGTCTTCAAGGAATATCCGACTGTCATCATCTCCAACCTCTCAAGAAACAGCTACTACGTCATGTCCTATCAGGGCTTCACGGACCACAAATATCCTCAGGCAGGAATTCTTACAGATCTTCTGAAAGAAATCTGCTCAACAGTGGTGAAATCTGACAGAAAAGATTTCAAAAACATCTTTGATATCGAGAAGCAGCTTGAGGATTTCAAGAACGGAGAGGCCAAGTTCAACTATACAGCAAGACTTGAAGTCAAGGACGGACATAAGAGCATAGACACAGTCACCTATTTCATCAATGAAAGAGGTGACGATGATGTCCTGGCTGTTACTCTTTGTTCCGAATCAAGCCTCAGTTGAGAAATCAGTTGTGAAAATCGGGCTTGGCTCGTTTAAGTGATTCTTGTTCATGATGTTGTAGTCAAGGTGTTTGAAGAGATTGTCTCTCTTTTCCGCCTTGACCAGCCATTCTGTGTTAACAGCGTTCTTGCACATGTTGTCATAGACAAGATTGAGATTCTCGATATGGCCTTCCACGCGCTTACGTGCGTACTCTGCGCTTGTCTGGTTGTGGATGATAAACGGCCAGTCGCTTGCCATAAGTAAAAGTGTCTCACGGGCAGCCTGATTGAGGAATCTCTGCTTCAGGCTCTTCTGTGCCGGGAATCTTTCAGCAAGCTCTGTCATGCGCTCAAGAGCCTTGAAGATGTGTCTGTAAAGCCAGGCGTTGGAAGTGTTGTCAACCCAAACCGCTGAGTACCCGCCTACTCCCCAGCTTGACGGAGCCGGATTCATTGTCTGGACAATCGGCTTTGTCTTGATGAAGTCGGTCGGAGTTATGAGGCTGATATCATCTGTCTGTGCAACCAGTCTGACCAGATCCTCAATCCACTGGACTCCCTCATACCACCAGTGACCGAAAAGCTCGGCATCAAAACTCACTGTGTAGACGGGGTCCATATCAATCAGAGCCTTGAGGCCCTTTGTCCTGCCCTGAACATGATAGATGAAATTCTTAGCATGGGAAGAAGCGCGCTCTGAGGCCTTCTTCATGTCGTACACAACCTTGTCTGCAGTATCGCCTGTGACGGCATAAT
>JAGBRG010000137.1 GCA_017632495.1 Spirochaetales bacterium | reverse complement strand
GCACTGGCTAAAGACATCATCCAGGGCTTTTTCATCGCAGACATCCACATTGAAAAAGAGCGGTCTTTTTCCTGTAATCTGCTTAACGCGGTCAAGGGATTTTTCGTGACTGTTGACAAGATTGTCCACAACAACGACATCAAAACCTGCATTGATAAGCTCAACGCATGCATGAGAACCGATGAATCCGGCTCCGCCTGTGACAAGAATCATATGAACCTCGCAGTAAAGTAAATCATTGAACCCAAGCGAGTTTTATTATATCATATTCTGAAGTCATGGGCGAGTATGATATGAACTCCAAACTCAAGAGACTACTCAACAAACGCAAGGCTGTGGGAATCGGAGATGTCACAAAGGCATCGGAAGATGATATCAAATCCTACAACAGGTCCGAGTTCAAGCAGTCCGTTTTCCGTAAGCTCTACAAGCCCAAGACCCACAATATCATTGAACGCACTTTCATAATTCCTGTCACAGACGGAGCCGTCACGGGCTATCTCTTTGAGAAGCTGAAGAACAAGGCCATTGCAGGCCAGAACTCGCTTATCATCTTCTTCCACGACGGCGGCTGGATGCTTGGCAACATGAGAAAGGGCAACGCGATTTGCAGCAACATCTGTGATGTCACAGGCGCCACGGTGCTTTCCGTCGACTACCGCCTTGCCCCGCAGTTCAAGTTCCCCACCCCGCTTGAAGACTGCTACCAGGCCTTTGTCTGGGCAGCTCAGGGTGCCAGATACTGGAAGGTGGACCCCGATAAAATCTACCTCATGGGAAACTGCGCCGGAGGAAACCTGGCAGCAAGCGTCAGCCGTCTTGCACGTGACCGCAAGGGCCCCAAGATCGCAGGCCAGATTCTCATCTCCCCCATGACAGACGGCCGTCTCAGAACCGAAAGCTACGAGAACTTCAAAGAGTGCCCCACCCTGACCAAGAAGACCATGTCGTTTTACATCCAGAATTACTCCCGCGAGCCCAAAGACATTCTGGACCCGCTCTTCTCGCCGCTTCTTGCCAAGGACCACTCAAGGCTTCCCGAGACCCTCATCATCTGCGCCGACCACGACCCGCTTCTTGATGACTCTCGCCTCTATGCCGATGCCCTCACAAGCGCAGATAGCCCTGCAAAATGCCTCATCTGTAAGGATACAGTACATAGTTTCATTGACTTCCCGTCCCTTGAACAGTGGAAGGACTGCATGTCCGCAATCGCCACTTTCATAGGCGGACGCTCTGTCTCAGGCATTGAGATGATAAGCCGCAAAGAAAGAAAGCGCCTTGAAAGGCGCCCTCATCTCGTGGTCCAGTAAGACCCACTTAAACACATAAAATCAATATCTTATTTTCTTCTCAGGAATGCTTCCGATCATAAGTCCTATGGACTCCATCTTGAAAAAGAGCTTCTTGGTGCCGCTTGCAGAAAAATAGCAGTACCAGCACTTCTCGTCGGCCTTGTAGTGGACATCGCATCCCATGATGTAGGAGCTGGACCAGCCGCGCTCGGACGGAACCAGGATGGGCTCGTTACTGCAGCGCTCCCACTGATAGCCGTCGTAGCTCTTTAATAAAAGCATACAGGAGCTTGTGCGTTTTTTCTCAGAGTCCCAGTAAACAGGGCACTGGAAGGCATAAAGAACATCGCCGCAGGGAACCACTCGGATACTTCCGCAGCCTAAGTTTGACCACTTGTCATCCGGGATGGGCTCAAGAATCGGACGGTCGGCCCTTGTCATGACATAGGGGCCGTTTAGGGACTTTGAAGAAACGGATGCGAAATATCGGGATACCTTCTGTCCCGTATCAGGCAGAATCAGGTGCGAAGCTCCGAAGTACAGCCTGTACTCGGACCCGGCTTTTATAAGCTGGGGCCTGGAAATTCTCGGGTAACGGAGATAGTCGCCTGCAAACGGGATGGTGCGGCCGTCAAGAAGAAGACGGGGCTTACTCCAGGTGACAAGGTCTGTGGAAGAGCGCATCTCAATGCACGAATAGCTGTCTTTTTTGCCCTCGCCGGTGCGGCGGCTGACAAACGGGATGTTGCGGTCGTGCTTTTCATAGATGAGGTAGTAGTTCTCGTTTTCGGTGAAGATGAACGGGGAGTGCCCGCGGAGCTCGATCATCTTTCGGGGCTCCCAGGCGATACCGCTTGTGGAGATGAAGTGATGAAGTCCGATCCACGAGTGCACGAACATGTGCCACTTCCCGTCGCAGCTTTGCTCGGGAAGCAGGATCTGCGGATCACAGAGCTTTGGAATGTATTCCTTGCCTGTCAGCAGAGGCTCGTCGCTGAACGGGAACCATCTGCATTTTTCAAGTGCCTGCAAAGTCTCACCCCTTCATGCTGGGATCTTCGTCCTGATTCGGCCTCTTCTTTCTTGCCCTGGGGGTAATCAGAGGGGCGAACTTCTTATCCACATCAACGTGCTTTGTGTACCATTTGATGATTCTGCTGTATATGAGCCAGGAAAGCCCGATGGACCCCAAGAAGATGACAATCAGCCAGATCTGGGCGCCGTTTGGGTTGTCGGGATTGCCGAAACGCACAAGGAGGATGTAGCCGATGAGCATGAAAGCCAGCATCAGAACTACGTTGAGGATTGTGGCAACCAGCACGAAGATTGCCGTGTTTCTCTTCTTTTTGGCATTCTCATTCATATCTTCTTCTCCTTGTCCCTGCTGAAAATGACGGAGATTGCAAACAGTATCACAAAGACCACCACGCAACTGTCGCTGATGTTGAAAGTCGGCCATCTCTCTAGTCCGAAGATACCATAGAACTTCACGCTTATGAAGTCCACAACACCTTCGTTGAAGCGGAAAATGCGGTCAATGAGAGTTCCTATTCCTCCGCCTGCGATTCCCGCGACAAACCACTTCTGGGCGTTTGTCAGAGGGCTCTTTTTGGATGCAATCAGGTAGCACATGAAGGCCATCAGTGCCGCAGGCAGGACAACGAACACCAGAACTCGCAGAAATACCGAGCTCCCTGCGCCCAGGCTGAATGCAGCACCTGTGTTTCTCACGTGGCAGATATACAGAAAGTCCCCGAAGAACCTCTTGTAGATCGTGTTCAGGGGTATATATTTCATAACCAATGCCTTGCTTATCTGGTCAATCACCACTAGGGCGACCGTAAGCACAAAAGGCAGAAATCTTCTGTTTTCCTTCATAGCCCAAATATATTACAAAATGCCGTCACAGTCCAAGAGGCACATCGATGAAGGCCGTCTCAAGGCCCATGTTGTCTTTCACATACTGCATCACGGCCTTCACGCCGAATGTCTCGGTCTCATAGTGACCCAGGCACAGCATGCTCATACCAGCTTCCTTGCAGTCATTTACCGTGGTGTAATCGCTTTCTCCCGTAATCAGCACATCAAGGCCCTCGTCCATGGCATCATAGATATCACTTGCCCCGGCTCCTGAGACTATTGCAGCCGTACCGAACTTCTTGGCCCCGCCGCCTACGATATAATCCGTGGCATTTGTGCGGATTCCCAGCTTCTTGATTATCTCATC
>JAGBRG010000136.1 GCA_017632495.1 Spirochaetales bacterium | reverse complement strand
GGAATGGAGACTATGTGGTCGCATTTGGTTCTGACCAAAGACCTCATTCCGCTTCCCTCGCTTCCCATTACAAGAACGGACCTCTTAGAGAACTTTGTGTTATAAGACGGCTCTCCGTCCATGTCGGCACCGTAGACCCAGAATCCGTAATCCTTAAGAACATCCAGTTCTCTGGAAAGGTTTGTCACTGTGGACATGGTCACATACTGTGCGGCTCCTGAAGAAATTCTTATGACCGTCTCGTTGGCACTTGCACTTCTTCGCTCCGGAACAATTATCAATGATGCGGAGAACTGGTCTGCGCTTCTTAGAATTGCACCCAGGTTATGAGGGTCTGTAATCTCATCCAAAGCCAAAACCAAAGCACCCTGATCCTCTTTAAGGCTCTTACAGAAATCAATGACGGACATCTCACGGATTCTTCCGCCCTGACTCTGGGCTGATCTTGTTCCCAGATCCAAAACAGCGCCCCTGTGGTCCTCTGTTCCGGCAAGCTTGTTCATCTCGGCCTCGGACACCTTTTTGACCGCAGTCTTTCCGTTGGAGATCGCCTTCATCTCAAGAGAGCTGTTTCTCTTGTCTCCTCTGAGAAGATAAAGGGTGCTTCCTCTTGAGGCATTCTTCAAGGCCTCTTCAATAGCATGGATTCCTGTGATCTTTGTGCCCATATGGCTTCTCCTTAGTTATTGTCAAACGGAACCGGTGTGGGATTTTCGTTCTCGCCCATTGCCTCGGAAAGCTCGCGCATTATCTGGCGGGCCTTAAGTCCGAGTCTCTTGGGAGTCTCGATCTGCACCTTGATGTACATGTCGCCCTTTGAATCCTGATTCCTGTATCGGGGAAGACCCTGGCCTTTGACTCTGATGATCTTTCCGTTCTGCACTCCTGCGGGAATGCTGACTTTGATGGTCTCGTTCTGAAGGTTCTTGACGTTTATATCAAGTCCCAACGCCGCCTGGGTCATTGAAATAGGAATCTGGACATAAAGGTCCTCACCGCTTCTTACAAAGTACTTGTGAGGTCTTACGTTCACGCGTACATAAAGGTCTCCTGGAGTCGGGCAGTTTGCAACGGCATTTCCCATCTGCGGGATGATGATGTCGCTTCCGCTTTCGATTCCTGCGGGGATCTTGATCTTGAGTGTCTGGCTCTTTCTGACAGTTCCGGTTCCGCGGCAATTAGGACACGGGTCGGAGATGACAAAACCACGGCCTCCACATGTCGGACAGGTTCGTGACATTGAGAAGAATCCGCTGGACTGTCTGATCTGACCCATTCCGCCGCATGTAGGACATGTCTTATTTGAGGAGCTTCCCTTTGCCGAGCCTGTGCCGTGGCAGGCCTCACATGCTACCTGGTGCGAATAGGTCATCTCCTTCTTGAAGTCTGCGACAATATCCTGAAGGTCAACTTCGATGTTGACTCTGATGCTCTGTCCTACGTTCGGATTTGCCTGGGCTCTCTGCCTTGAACCACCGCCGAATCCGCCGCCGAAAAGGTCTTCGAAGATACTTCCGAATCCACCTGAGAAAAGATCGCTGAAGTCTCTGTATGCAGCACCTCCAAAGCCCTGTGAACCATCGACACCTGCAAATCCGTAGTTGTCGTAGTTCTTGCGCTTTGTCTCGTCAGACAGAACCTCATAGGCTTCGGTAGCTTCCTTGAACCTCTCCTCCGCGGCCTTGTCGCCTGGATTCCTGTCAGGATGGTTCTCTATGGCAAGCTTCCTGTATGCCTTTTTAATATCTTCCTGTGATGCGTTCTTGGCAACGCCGAGAACTTCGTAGTAATCTCTCTTATCAGCCATGATGCTTGATTATCCTTTTCAAAAGATAAATTAACAAAAAAAATCGGAATAGTACACAAGAAGGGAACCGCTTTGTGCGATTCCCCTCTTTCGGACTATATCCAATCATCAAATGAAAGATGCATGTCAAACAGCATCGCAGATTTCATTTGAATTAGTTGACAACCTCGTAGTCGGCGTCATCTGCTCCAGCATTGCTCGGTCCGCCCTGAGGGCCCTGAGGTCCTGCCTGCGGTCCGGCCTGAGGACCTGCACCGCCCTGCGGATTGGCATTCTTGTACATCTCCTC
>JAGBRG010000013.1 GCA_017632495.1 Spirochaetales bacterium | reverse complement strand
TCGCAACACAGAGAAGTCGTAGTCAAAGGCAGGCACAATGAGAGATTCGCCCCTGGATGCCGGAAACTGCCTGCAGACCTGGTCAAGCTTGGGAAGGTCCAAAGGAGCGGCATTGAGTTTTGAACAGCTGACGCCACAGCCGCTGGGATATTCAAGGCCCAACACCAGCGGCTCACCTAATGTCATAGTGAAGCCCGTCACCGTTCCATCCCCGTTCGGATGGACATCCGGCATGATCCTGATCCTGCGGTTTTCTGTGAAGTCATGGTCACAGATTGCTCTTATGTCCATGACTGCCCTGTCGCGTATGGTCTTGCAGTAGCAGATCGCAGTGCTCTTGCGTCCTTTTATCTCAAGCATCAGTCCTCTCCGAATGGGGCAGCGTAATCCATCTCTCCGCAGTCGAACGGGATGAAGTGAAGCGGAAGATCCTCATCCTGGATTGAACCTGCAAGCCTCTTCATGTACAGAATGCTATTAGCCAGCTCCTCCGAAACGATGTAGCCGTTTTCAAGCGCACAGCTTCCTATCTCATCTACGGAGTCCTTTGTCATGAACAGTCCCATGATAGACGGGGTGATCTTGTTTTTGCTCAGCATCTGCATATGACAAGTGTACCATTATTTCTTGAAGAAGTGACCGACGGATGGTATATTTTTGTTGTAGATATGGAAATCTTTTTTCAAAGGGAGCAGGAGAGAAAATGGAGAAATTCAGACTTAAGGATTTGAGCCCGGAGCTCATCAAGTCGTTCATAGTCTTGAAGACGAAGGATGAGGTCATTGCATTGGCCCACAAGAACAACCTTGACATTTCAGACAGGCAGGCGGAGAGGATTCTGCAGGTGTCGGAGAACAACCATCTGTCCCTGGAGGAGCTTGACAAGGTCGTAGGCGGAATTTGGGTCGATTCATGGGGAAACGTACACACAGAATCTTGACTTTGACAACCATGGTTCATGGCGGGAATGCCGCTTAAATGCGATGATTCAGTTCCTGCACGCTCTCGGGATTACACAGGAAATCCATCATGGTAGAGCGCTTTGGCAATTACCGTTTCCCGTCATGGACCTTCTTATATTCCCGGATCAATTCCAACTGTAGGGTTCAGTTTCGTGATGCGGAGATCTCACATCTTTTCACCGCTTTCTCCAGAAAGCCATATGCATTGTCTATCACATCCCACATGTATGGAACGAACCTGTCAGATCTGACGGGCCGGTGTCCGTAGAATGCACCGGAGGCATAGACGATATGCTTCGCGAACAAGTTCATCTGATACCCGTATCTCAGATAATCAACCGGAAGAAAAGGTGCACACCTGAAATGCGCCTTCTGCATCAGAAACTGGAGGACCACAGACGCAAAGCGCCCGTTTCCATCCTCAAACGGGTGAATGAGCATCAACATCAGGATGAAGCGTAGCATGTCATCAAGGTTTTCATCCCTTGGATTGTCCAGATGGCTGAAGTCCTTGCATATGCGCTCAATCTCGGCCGGGGTGTCCTCTGCGGCTGCAGTGACGAATAGATACTTCCTGTTCTTGTCCGAAACGAACACATTGCGCTTTTTGAATGACTTGCCTTCGAATTCCGTCCCCTTCGTCAAAGCCGCATAGATGTCGCAGATTGTCTTGAGGCAGAAAGGCTCCGATTCGTGGTCGATGATGAAGTTCATGGCATTCAGCTCGTTCAAGAGCCTTCCCGGGTGGAACATTGCGTTGGCAAGCACAAAATGCTCCCCTTTCAACATGAAGCCGGGAAGCCTTGCATAGAGATCCGCGTCCCTTTTTCTAAGTGCCGCTATGTCCATTCCCTATTCCTCCTCAAATGGATTGGAGTACTCTGCCTCACCGAATTCGAATGAGGAGAAATGAATGGGGAACTCCCCATCATCAACGGATGCCGAGAACCTCTTCATGTAGAGGATCCTCTTTGCAAGATTCTCGGACAGTTCATAGCCCAGCCCAAACGCTCTGCGCCTTACGCCGTCTGTGCTGTCCTCTTTTATCAGAACCCCCATAATTGAAGGTGTGAGAGCCCTTGTACCCAGTTTCTTCATGTAAGCAATCTTACCATCTACAGTTGTAAAAGTAACCATCAGGATGTAATATTTGTTATCACTGTGTAGCATCGCAGCAATTAGGAGAGACAAACATGAAAAAGTTCAAGCTGAAGGATTTGAGCCCGGAACTCATGAGATCGCTCATCTCGCTCAAGACGAAGGATGAGATTCTCGCCTTCGCCAACAAGAACAACCTTGAGATCTCAGACAAGCAGGTGGAGAAACTGATCCAGATAGCTGGACAGGCATCCTCATTGTCCGCCGAGGATCTTGACAAGGTCGTTGGTGGCGGATGGCACGGAAACCCGTGGTTCGAGACATCCTGATCATGTGAAGGCAATGAGCATTCATTGCCTTTTTTTATAACTCAGAAATCCATAGTACTGGCTTACAAGGCTCCTGTAGCCCAGTCTCCGCAGATACCTGTACCGGACTTTGTAGCGTTC
>JAGBRG010000135.1 GCA_017632495.1 Spirochaetales bacterium | reverse complement strand
TTGAGGTTGTCATAGCCTGCGGCCTTTGTGGCTGCGACGACTTCTGCATCAAGCTCTGCACTTTCTGTGACGAACGGAATGTTCATCAGAGAGCGGTCCTTGGCAACGACTGTTCCCTTGAACATCTTGCTCTGGTCCAGGAAGTCATAGAAGACCTTTGCCTTGTCCTTGTTGATCTCTTCCATCTTCTTAAGACCGCCGAGGGACTTCAGATACTTGAAGACCTTGCCGCAGCAGTAGATTGCCCAGCAGTTCGGTGTGTTGTACATGCTTCCGTTGTCAGCGTGTGTCTTGTACTGAAGGTAGATCGGAAGGTTCTCAAGATCGTCACGGATCAGATCCTCACGGATGATGACAACAACCATTCCGGCAGGTCCGACGTTCTTCTGGACTCCTGCGTAGATCAGGCCGTAGTCTGAGACGTTGCAGGGTCTTGAAAGGAACATCGAGCTCTGGTCTGAAACAAGAACATGGCCCTTTGTATTGGGAAGCTTGTTCCATGTGACACCGTGGATGGTCTCGTTCTCACAGATGTAGACATAGTCTGTGTCAGCCGGGATGTCCAGATTGGAGCAATCAGGAATATATGTATAGTTTTTATCCTTGGAAGATGCGCCGACAATGACCTCGCCCACCTTCTTGGCCTCGGCGATGGCCTTCTTGGACCAGGCACCGGTCTCGATGTAGACGGCCTTTCCGTTCTTCATGAGGTTCATCGGAATCATTGAGAACTGCAGCGTTGCACCGCCCTGGATGAAGAGGACCTTGTAATTATCGGGTATCCCCATCAGATCCCTGAGGTCCTGCTCTGCTTCATCGATGATCTGCTGATAGACCTTAGATCTGTGACTCATCTCCATGACGCACATTCCGCTTCCGCGGTAGTTCATCATCTCGTCTCTTATCTCTTCAAGAACCGGCTCCGGCATCATTGCAGGGCCTGCTGAGAAATTGAATACACGTCCGTACTTCATAAAATCCTCCAAAGCCGAGAACTACTCAGCTAAATATTCAGTGTGTATTTAAGATTACACCCCGTACGGCCATAGTGCAATAAAAATCAACAAACCACCGTCATTATTTACGGATTACAAAAAAGAGAAGCCTGAAATTGAGAAATCTCGCAAGAAATCAGATGCCCACTTCCACGAAGCGCTTTCCGACAAACTGAACAATCTCCTTAACGCCAATGGCCTTCAGGCGGAGAATCTCGTCATCAAAACCACGGGTGAGGTTTTCCACCTTGTGGGCATCGCTTGAAAGAACAAGCTTGGCTCCGTGGGAAACGGCCTCTTTGAGGATGTTGGTTCTGGGATAAGGCTCACTGTCGCCCCTAAGGACCACAGGCACCATGTTGATCTCCATGACAGGTGTGATCTTCAGGCAGGCCAAAAGAGCCTCTGTTGCCATATCAAGGTAGGCCTTGCTGTCTGTCGGCATCAGGCCAAAGAGCCTCACAAGATCAAAATGCCCCAGAATATCAGGCTGGTGGAGCTTCTGGCGCTCTACATATGTGTCAAAGTAAAGCTTTGCCAGGCCCATGGGGTCATGGTCAAAGTAT
>JAGBRG010000134.1 GCA_017632495.1 Spirochaetales bacterium | reverse complement strand
GTCTGTGACAAGGGCAATCTTCTTGCCCTTTTCAGCATGCTTTTTCAAAACAGCTATGATCTGGTCTGATTCCTTGTCTGTGGGGGTGTAGCCTGTGGGGTTGTTCGGGAAGTTCAGAATGACCATCACGCAGTCATCTGCAGCTTCAATTGCCTGATCCAGGCCTTTGACGTTAAAACCGTCTCCGCTGAAAATCGGGAAAAGAATCTTATTAGCCTGTCTCTGCTCATCCAGAATCAGGTTGTAGTTCTCCCAGTACATATCAGGAAGAACAACATCTCCGCCCACTTCCAAAAAGAGCGAGCACACTAAGCTCAGACAGTGTGTAAGGCCTCCGGCAACTACAGGAAGGGAGACTGTCTTACCCTCAAGAAGCGGGTTCTTGTAGTACATGTCGCTCTTCCACTGGTTTCTCAGGGCAACAACTCCGCCCATAGGTGCATAGGGGAAGATTTCCTGAACCTGCATGCTCGGTGCGAACTGGGCCTTCATGGCCGGAATGTACATGGCAGCGCCGTTTGAAAGCGCAACGCCTATTGTTGCGTTGTACCTTGTGGCCTTCTGCTTTGCATCGGCAGACTGGACGATGATTCCCTTCGGGACATACATCCTAAGTCCGTAGTCGGAAAGAAGCTCCAGTGCGCTTGTTCCCTTGAGAATGTCGTTCAGTTTCACTGCAAGTTCGTGCATAAAATCCCCCTTTAGAGATACTTTAGAGATATCAGAACAAAAGTCCCTGATCCAATTCGACAGGTCTTCTGTTGTCGGCTAAGACACGAGCCATGTAGGCTCTGTCCAGCTCAAGGTCATTAACAATTCTTATCAATAGGTCTTCAGAGACCAAATTCTGCTCGTTGAACAGGAACATCAGCGCCTTTTCCGCAATATATTCAGGCTTGAGCGAGTTCATGTACACTTCCTCGTTCGGGTCATCCTTGTAGCGGGTGGCTATATTCTTGTAAAGCTGACTGCGCTTTATGGTGTACTTGAGGTTTTCTATCTCGGTTCTGAGCTTCTTGGGATTGCCCTTGCTGGCCTCTTCCGCCATTGGCTTGAGCGAGAAGAACGTGTACTCCTTGCCAGGCAGAAAGTGGTGCTCGTCACAGCGCGATGCGTAGTTGGGGCTGTCCGAGCCGGTCTTGCTGGTATCCCCGCCGACAACAATCAGCGGGTCAAAATACAGAGCCGGGCACTCCACCCCGTCTACGGTATAGTAACGGTACGTGTAAAAAGCATCGCGGATGCAGTCCTCATGCTCGCAGTAGGCTGTAAGCGGTATGACATCCGTTGCCATGTCCAGCATCAAGCGGGCCGATGAATTGAAGATATCGCGTCTGAAATTGAGAATCAGAGTCGGGAAAATGAACATCACTCCCCGCTCCAGGCTCTGGTTTCTGACCACGTAAGCCAGTCTTTCGTCAAAGAACGAGGCCTCATCGATGATATACGTGCCCACTGTTGGATTGTCCGCAATCACCTTCTCCAGATCGAACGAGTCCCTTATGCGCGCAATGTTTTCTCCGCATCTTACGTAGCCGCTTCTGTATGCCAGAGCATCCTCCGGATACTCGGTAAAGCGGATTCCGTCTATGAAGCTTCTGATGAAAAACACCTGGCGCCTGTCAACTTCGCCCGTGCTTGTCAGAGCTTTGACCTTGTCGCTCTTTTTCATGGCTATGGCGGCATCGCGCCAGACCTTGGCGGCAAACTCCGTCTTGCCAGAACCCATTGGCCCTATCAGAAGGACCCTTCGCCCGGGGCGGGTGAAGTCAAAGTGCGTGAAGGTCTGATGAACCTCCAACGTAGGAAAACCGAGGCTTTTGAGAAAATCTTCGCTGGTATTAACAGAACCCATCACTTTGCTGCCGTGACAATTGCGATTCCGGCGCTGCAACCGAGGCGGTTTGCTCCGGCTTCTATCATCTTCTTGGCGTCCTCAAATGTTCTGATTCCGCCTGCTGCCT
>JAGBRG010000133.1 GCA_017632495.1 Spirochaetales bacterium | reverse complement strand
GATGTGATGTAGTTGTAGATGATGATTACAACAGCAACCCACAGAAGGACAACAGGAATTCCTTTGTACTGTGAAAGCTTGAACACAAAGGCCAGGATTGCCAGGTCAATGATGACAAGTCTCACAATCATTGATGAGAAGCTTTCTACAGTGTAGCCCTTGCTGATCTTCACAGCTCTTCCTCTGATTGACAGAACGGAAGAGACAACGGCCACAATGATACCGAACAGCATACATGTCACGTTGAAGCCCTCGACATGGAAGAAATCAGGAATATAGCTGTTGAACAAGTTCAGATAGGAAGCAGGCATCGGAGCCAGGGTAAGGCCGTTGAGGATGACGTTTGCAAGACCTCTGAAAACAAGCATTCCGGCAAGTGTCGTGATGAACGGAGGAATCTTCATATATGCAATCCAGAATCCCTGCCAGGCACCTATAGCAAGACCTACGGCAATCATCGCAATCATTGCAAGCCAGATCGGGAGCTTGGCATTGACCATCATTGATCCGCCGACGGCACCGACGAAACAGACGACAGAACCGACTGAAAGGTCGATGTTTCCACCTGTGAGAATACAGAGCAGCATACCTGTCGCAAGCACAAAGACGTAGGCGTTCTGCGCGATGAGGTTGTTGATGTTAGCAGGAAGAAGCATTCTTCCCCTTGTTCCGATTGTGAAGGCTATGATAACCAGAATCAGAACAAGAACCATCGTATATTTTTTGAAAATCTCTTTTACCTTATCCATCATTTTCCTCCTTTTTTCTTCTGGGAAGCGACTATGCACTCCATAATCGATTCCTGGCTTGCGGATGCGGCATCAAGTTCCCCGACGATACGGCCTTCGTCCATGACATATATTCTGTCGGCCATTCCAAGGACCTCGGGCAGCTCGGAGCTGATCAGTATGACCGATTTTCCCATTTCCACCAGCTGGTTGATGATGCAGTAGATTTCGTACTTGGCTCCGACATCAATACCTCTGGTAGGCTCGTCAAGAATCAGGATATCAGGTTTTGCGAACATCCACTTTGCAAGAAGAACCTTCTGCTGGTTTCCTCCTGAGAGGTTTCCTACATGCTGTTCAACGGTCGGACATTTGATCTTCAGTTCTTTCCTGTAGCCCTTGGCGACCTGATGCTCCTTATCCACATCAATGACTCCCTGCTTGTTGGCAACCTCGGCGAGGTTCGAGAGTGAGATGTTCATCTTAATTGCGTTGGGAAGAATCAGACCGTTGCCTTTTCTATCTTCAGTGACATATGCAAGGCCGTGGGCAATGGCTTCTTTTACGGTATTCAGATGTACTTCCTTGCCGTTGATCTTGATCTTTCCGGATATCTGGGTTCCGTAGCTTTTTCCGAAGATACTCATTGAAAGCTCTGTTCTTCCGGCTCCCATAAGGCCTGCGATTCCCAGAACCTCACCGCGGCGCACATTGAACGAAACATTATCAATGACTTTCTTCTCAAGGAAGACCGGATGATAGACGTTCCAGTTCTTGACTTCCATCATGACATCGCCGATCTCATGAGCCTCACGCTTTGGGAAGCGGTCGGTAAGGTCTCGGCCTACCATGCCCTTGATGATGCGGGCCTCGGAGATATCATCGGTGGCCTTGTTAAGAGTCTCGATGGTCTGTCCGTCTCTGATGATTGTGATTTGGTCGGCTACGTAGGAAATCTCATTCAGCTTGTGTGAAATGATAATTGATGTCATTCCCTTCTTCTTGAATTCCAGAAGAAGATTCAGAAGGGCTCTGGATTCGGATTCGTTGAGCGATGAAGTAGGCTCGTCCAGAATCAGAAGCCTTGCGTTCTTGGCAAGGGCCTTTGCAATCTCGACAAGCTGCATCTTTCCGACTCCGATATCTTTGACCAGTGTCTTGGATGACTCTTTGAGTCCGACCTGCTTAAGATATTTATCAGCCAGGTTGAAGGTCTCATCCCAGTCTATGGCATACTTTTTTCCCCTCTCGTTTCCGAGGAACATATTTTCTCCGATTGAGAGATAGGGGATAAGGGCAAGCTCCTGATGGATGATGACTATGCCTTTCTTCTCACTGTCTGTGATTTTCGTGAATTTACAGCGCTCACCGTCATAGATGATTTCGCCTTTGTAGGTTCCGTATGGGTGAATTCCGCTCAGAACCTTCATGAGTGTTGATTTTCCGGCTCCATTCTCTCCTACAAGAGCATGGATCTCACCGTCTTCCACTTTGAGATTAACATTATCAAGTGCCTTTACACCCGGGAAGGTTTTGGTGATGTTCTTTAATTCCAAAAGTGTGGTGCTCAAAATAAACAATCTCCTGTCTAACGATAAACGCGGATACTCCATTTCTGAAGTATCCGCATGACGATTACTAATTAACTGATATAGTTGAAATTACTTCAGCTGGTCAGCTGTGTAGTAACCGGAATCGAGCAGAAGCTCCTTGTAGTTGTTGACATCTGCAAATACCGGCTCACAGAGGTAGCTCGGGACAACCTTGACACCGTTGTTGTATGTTGATGTGTCGTTGACAGGAGCCTTGGCACCCTTAGCAATGGCATCGACCATCTCGACGACCTTAGCTGCGAGAGTTCTGGTATCCTTGAAGATTGACATTGACTGCTTTCCGGCAAGCATGTTCTTGACGTTGGCAATATCACAGTCCTGTCCGGTGATTACCGGCCATGCACCCTTGTAGTTGTTGGCAAGAGCGTTCTCAACTCCGAGAGCTGTTGAGTCGTTTGAGCAGAGGACAACGTCCAGAGTCTTTCCGCCTGCATAGTAGGATGAGAGGATAGCCTCCATTCTGTTCTGTGCATTCTCTGTTGACCAGTTGGCTGTTGCAACTTCTGCGAAATCAACCTGCTTTGAGTTGACAATCAGCTGACCCTTCTCGATGTACGGTCTTACGACATCCATAGCTCCGCCGTAGAAGAACAGTGCGTTGTTGTCGCCTGGGTCACCAGTGAAGATTTCCATGTTGTAAGGTCCCTTGCCGTCCTTGAGTCCGAGAGCCTTCTCAATGTACTCGCCCTGCTTGGTTCCGACCATGTAGTTGTCGAATGTTGCATAGTAGTCTACTGCGTCTGTGTTCATGATGAGACGGTCGTAGGCGATTACGGGGATTCCCTTTGCCTTAGCTTCTGCAAGAGGAGTTCCGAGTGAGCTTCCGTCGATTGAAGCGATGACCAGGACTTTGCATCCGTTGTTGATCATGTTCTCAACCTGGGAGACCTGCTGTGCGATATCGTTACCTGCATAGAGCAGTTCGACCTCATAACCTGCTGCCTCAAGCAACTTCTTCATGTTGTCACCATCCTGGTTCCATCTCTGAAGGTCCTTTGTAGGCATTGCGACACCGATGCGTGTCTTTCCTGAGCTTTCTGCTGCGGCCTGTGCGAACAGTGAGAAGCAGCATACGAGGACAAGAAGTGCAACAATAAGTTTCTTCATCTTTTACTCCTTTTTTCCGGCATTACGCCATTCTTTATAAAACGCAAGGTTTTTAACCCCACGCCCTGTACAATGAATTATAGAGCACGTATTTTTCAAAAGCAAGAAAATTTTATTTAACTCTTTTAGTGAAAAAAACTTAGGACAAAGTTTCTGAATAAAAAGAACAACATTGTCATATAAAATATGCTTTTTTTTAACGTATATTTTTTGCTGGAAAAGAATTCGTTGAAGCCTTGAACAAACTGGGACAGCAAGATTGTCTTGCCGTCCCGGTTGCAAATAGAATCAGTTTTATGTTTGAAATCAGATCGCCTGGTCTTTTCCTGCTGAGCGAGAGGAAAGAATGTTGAGCACTATCACAAGTCCAACACCGATTATTCCGATGATATCCGAGACTGTTCCCGGATAAATCAGCAGTAGGCCAGTTGCTGCTGCCAGGATTCTGAACGGTGTCTTGATTTTCCCGCTCAGATAGCCTTCAAGACCCATCGAGACTCCGAAGAGTCCGATAAGTGATGTTACGATGCTCTGCACGGCCTTGAAGAAGCCCTGGTTCATCAGGAGCATCGAAGGATTCAGACAGAACATATAAGGAACAATAAAGGCGGCTATGGCCAGCTTTGTTGCATTGACTCCGGTTTTCATCGGATCCGATCTTGCTATAGCAGAACCTGCATATGCTGCAAGCGCCACAGGAGGTGTGATGTCGGCGACTATTCCGAAATAGAATACGAAAAAGTGTGCGGCAACACGGGGAATTCCGAGCTGAATCAGAATCGGTGCACAGGTCGATGCCATGATGCAGTAGTTTGCTGTGGTTGGAACACCCATGCCAAGGATGATGCAGCAGAGCATTGTCAGAACCAGTGCGATGAACAGTCCGATCATCGGGTACGGAATTGACTCGCTTATGGAGACAATGGCACCGATGAGTCTTGATGCAAGGCCGGTTACCGTGATGCATCCTGCGACCATACCTGCCATGGAACATGCAACTATGACTGTGATACAGCTCTTTCCGCCTGCGGAAAGGGAATCTACTATCATCTTTCCTGTCTTCTTTGCAGTTCCTGCGAATGTCTTTTCAGATCTGATATGACCCGGAATTGCAACAAGAATTGCAACAGCAATAGCAATTGAAGCAGAGTAGGAAAGAGATCTGATGTTTCCGGCAACAAGAGTCACAAGAAGAACCAGAGGCAGAAGAAGGTAGATGTCCTTCATAAGAGAACCGATTTTTGGAAGATTCTCGCGTGGAATGCCCTTCAGGCCGAGCTTCTTTGCTTCAAGGTGGACCGAAATGAAGATTCCTGTAAAGTAGAGCACAGCAGGCAGAATCGCCCACAGGGCTACCTTGATATAGGGTTCTCCCATGTACTCGGCCATGAGAAACGCTGCGGCTCCCATAATCGGTGGCATTATCTGACCGCCTGTGGAGGCTGCCGCCTCAACGGCTCCTGCGAACTCGCCCTTATAGCCTGTCTCCTTCATCATCGGAATTGTTATGGAACCGGTTGTGACGGTGTTTCCGACACTCGAACCTGATACCATGCCGCAAAGAGCAGAAGAGATGACTGCAACCTTTGCAGGTCCGCCAGAAGCCCATCCTACAAGGGAGTTTGCAAGGTCAATGAAGAAGCTTGCAACTCCGGTTCTTTCAAGGAATGCTCCGAATATGATGAAAAGCGCTATGAACTTGGCACAGACCTGAAGCGGTGTGCTCATAAGGCCGCTTGTACCGAAGAACATGGTGTAGATGACTCTCGGAAGGTTCTGTCCGCTTGCGAAAGTATAGACCAAAAGAGCTCCGACAACGAAAAGAATCGGAAGGCCTACACATCTTCTGCAAAGCTCAGCCATGACCAGAATCGAGATGATTCCAATCAGCAGATAGAATACAGCACCCTTTATGGCCGTCTCACTTGCCGGGTTTATCTTACTGGCTGAAGTGATTGTCATGACCAGACGGTTGTAGTTCAGACAGTAGTAGAAGAAACAGAAGGCACCCACGGCCATGATCAGAATGTCATACCAGGGGATGTAGTTTTCCCTGACATGCTTCTTTGAGGCCGGATATGTGAGGTATCCCATTATCACACTGAATCCCAGGAAGGCTGTGAGCCTTACTGGGATATCAGCTGTAGAAAACAGCGTGGACCAGATACAGTACAGTGAAAACAGTGCTGTAATGACCGTTACTGCAGTTTTGGGGATGCCCGTCCAGATTCTTGTCGCAGACTCTTTGTCATACTTGCGCATGATCTCATCTGCGGACATCCCGTCATGTTTTTTATCTGACATCACTTTGATCCGTATGTCCCTGCCGGGATTGTGTACTTGCTGTAGAACGGTGATGCTGCAATCAGTGAATCAGCATGTGCATCATCGATATTTACAAGGAAGACTGTCTTTGCGGTGGCAAGATCCGTGATAGCTGTTGTCGGTGCACCTGCAACGATGAATGCAGCATCGATCTTTCCGTCCTTGAGGCTGTCAGCTGAATCGCCGAAGCTCTGGTAGACGGCCTTGATATCCTTCTCTGTCAGACCATAGGCTGTCAGGACGTCAATTGCGTTGAAGTAGACTCCGGAACCTACAGCTCCGATGGAGACTGACTTACCCTTGAGGTCAGCACCGCTTGTGATTGAGCCGTTTGTTGTGACGATC
>JAGBRG010000132.1 GCA_017632495.1 Spirochaetales bacterium | reverse complement strand
TGTCGTCCCTGATTCCGCTTTCGCTAAGATCCTCAAGCGTCTTTATGGCCTTGTCCTTCTCACCGAGGCGCCAATATCCCATGGAGCAGATTATCGCTGCCTTGGAAGCAAACGGACCGGCTTTTGGGCTGGCCATCACGGACTCAAGAATCTGGACACCGCGCTCTGCATCTCCGCGCTGGATGTAAAGAGACCCGATCTGGACCTTTCTGTCAAAATCGACTCCTGCTTTCAGAGCCTTTTCGAAATTGGACCAGATCTTCTGTTCATTGTCCTTTCTGTATGCCACAGCTGCCCTGTAGAAGAACAGGTAGCCGCGTCTGATGAAAAGGAATATCAGCAAAAGCGCAACATCGGCTGCAATCTTGATCCTGAAATCGATTTTCAGGAATGTGACACCCACCATCGCGACTATGAAACACAATACGATAATGGCTCCCTTGTTGAACTTTGTCTGCTGAACGTTAGGCATCTTCGACCCCCTCGGCGATTGAGAATTCGCATCCGCAGTAGCCCTGTCTGTAAAGGCCCATTTCCTTGGCCATCTGACAGCTTTTTGCGAATCCGTCCTTCTTCTTGAAATCTATAGCCTCAAAGCCGTTGAATTTGGAACCGACTTTGAAAATGTTGCTGCTGTTTTTGAATCTGCTCACCGTAAGCGTTGTGGTGAAGCAGTCAATTCCAAGGCGCTTTGCCTCATCAGATGCCGCCTTCAGGTTGTATTCAAAGCATTTCTGACAGCGCTTTCCGCCCTCGGGCTCATCCTCCAGGCCCTTGATGAAAGCCAGCCAGCTGTCATGGTCATAGTCCTGCCTTATGACCTGAAGACCGCCGTAGTATTCGGCCACCTTGAGAAGATTCTGATATCGGATTTCATTTTCCTCTTTTGGCCATATGTTGCTGTTTCCGTAGACCAAAACAGGATCATAGCCTTCATCGAGCAATCTCTGAATACTGCTTGTCGAGCACGGACCGCAGCAACAGTGAACCAGAATCTTCTTACGCATGGCCTAATGATACTTTATTAAAACGAAATAAACTATATCATTGTGTAAATTGCCGGAAAAAGGCATACTCATCCAAGGTGGCCCATTCGGGTCTGTGAGGGGAAAATGAGTACAGCTGTTCAGATCAGGTCAAACAGTATTACAGAAGGCGTCATCTGGAAGCAGATTCTGCGCTTTTTCTTCCCCATCCTCCTGGGAACTTTATTTCAGACCCTCTACAACACAGCCGATGCCATCATTGTCGGAAACCTCCTTGGCAAGGAGGCACTTGCGGCTGTAAGCGGAGGAACTGCGGTTGTCATCAACCTCCTCATCGGATTCTTCACGGGCCTTTCCTCGGGCGCCACAGTCATCATCTCCCAGTTCTACGGTGCCAAGGACGAGGAAAAAGTCCATAAATCCATCCACAACGCCTGGGCCATAGGACTTTGGGGCGGAATCCTCATCTCCGTCATAGGCTATATCACAAGCGAGCCCCTTTTGGTCATCACAAAGACACCTGCCGATATCCTTGCGCAGGCCACCGAGTATATTCACATCTACTTCATAGGCGGTGTGGTTGTTGTCATGTACAACATTGGCGCCGGAATCTTCAGAGCATTCGGAGACAGCAGAAGACCTCTGTACTTCCTGATTGTCGGCTGTATCTCGAACATAGTCTTGGACATAGTGATGATCGGAGTCATGAAAATGGGAGTCGCAGGAGCTGCCTGGGCCACGGTTCTTTCTCAACTTATCTCACTGCTTCTTGTGATGATTTCCCTGATGCGCCGCACCGATTGCTGCAAGCTCATCCTGCGGGACATACGCTTTGAGCCCAGGATGCTCAAACAGACTCTATTCATCGGATTTCCTGCGGGTTTTCAGGCTGTTTTGTACACCATTTCAAACCTGCTGATAATGACGGCAATTAATATGTTCGGAACGAACACTGTCGCAGCATGGGCCGCATACAGCAAAATCGACCAGATCTACTGGATGATATGCAACTCCATGGGAATCACAGTCACCACGTTCGTAGGCCAGAACTTCGGAGCAGGTCTTATTGACAGAGCAAAGAAGGGAGTCCGCGACAGCTTTGTCATTTCAATGATCGTCACGTTCACAATAGAAGCTCTGATAATCGTATTCTCAAGGTACACATACATGCTGTTTGTAAACGACCCCGATGTCATTGATATCGGAGTCAGGATGATAAACACCATAGTTCCGTACTTCTTCATCTACCTGTTTGTTGAGCTTCTCTCAGGTGCCGCAAGAGGTACCGGAAAGACCATCGCCGCCACTATCATCACCGTCTTCGGAATTGTCGGAATCAGGGTGCTTTGGCTGATCTTCATTCCGCGCTTCTTCACTACAATCGATGCCATTTTGGTCTGCTATCCCGCAACCTGGATAATCTGCGCCATAGCCTTCATCATCTACTACAAGGTCGGCAACATCTATTACACCGGGAGAATCGAAAAAGCATGAAGGCCGTTCTTCCTTTAGAGCCTGCCAGATCTTTTTGTCTCAAGCTGATGGAAGAACTTGATTCGTCTCCGCTTGGTGCTTTGTTGCGGCGGCCGGGTCAGGGCAGAATGCTTGGGATTCTTGTATGCACCGACGGAACAGTTTATAAGGCTTTCTCTGGCGAGCCTGATCTTAAGGGTTTTAATGGTTTTGTTCCACCTGTTTTTGATGTTTCTTCATACCAGGCTATTCTCAGTGACTATGATGCTCTGATTAAAAGCTCTTCTGACCACAGGCTCATTTCAAGACAGTGCTGGGAAAAACTCAGATCTCTTTACAGATTTAACTGTTTTAATGGCTTGGTTCACACATTAGATGAGATTTTTCCGGGTTCCCCATCAGGAACAGGCGATTGTTGCGCCCCAAGGCTTTTAAGTTATGCCTACGGCTGCGGGAAAAAGCCGCATTCTCTTTGCGAGTTCTTCTACGGTTCGGGAACGCTCCCCCACAAGAGCTTTCAAGGCCCCTGCGATGCCAGGTGTAAACCACTTTTACCGTCCATCATAGGTCTTGATATCATCTATCAGGACTCCTCCATCGTTGTTGTCAACAAACCAAGCGGTATGCTCAGTATCGAAGGAAAAGGAGAAGACAAGCAGGATTGCATTGCCTCTCGTGTTAGAAGTCTTTTTCCTTCCTGCATCAAGCAGCCGTGTATCCACCGCCTGGATCAGGGCACAAGCGGCCTGATGGTTCTTGGCCTGACAAAGGAAGCCCATGACAGACTGTCTTTGGATTTTGAAAACCGTCGGGTTCATAAAGAATACGAAGCCTTGGTCGATGGCCTTATTCTTCAAGACAGCGGAACAATAGATCTTCCCATCAGACTTGATGTGGACAACCGCCCTCATCAGATTGTTGACTTTGAAAACGGTAAGAATGCAGTGACTCAGTGGGAAAAACTCAGCATAGAAAACCGCTTCGGGCGCAAGGTCACAAGGCTTCGCCTTTGTCCCCTTACCGGTCGCACACACCAGATCCGCGTCCACTGCGCCTATGGCCTGAGCCACCCTGTCTTAGGCGATGCCCTTTACGGAGAAGCTCCTTCCGGAGAGATTTCACGCCTTATGCTTCAGGCCCGTATCCTACAGTTCACCCACCCTCAGACCAAAGAGCTCATGCACTTTGAGCTTGAAGCGGAGTTTTGATTTAGGTTTGCACCGAGCAAATCTTGCAAATCGAGGAGCTTTACCAAGCCTATCAAGCCTATCAAGCCTATCAGGCCTACCAAGCCTATCAGGCCTATCAGGCCTATCAGGCCTACCAAGCCTACCAAGCCTATCAGGCCTATCAAGCCCAGCAAAACTCTCCATTTCATCAATAAAGATTACATAGGGCTCAAAGGTGTGACTAATTGACATGAGAATAGCCAGCATGGTAATTTATCCACGCTAAAAGCAATGCCGGAGTGGCGGAATGGTAGACGCGCTAGACTCAAAATCTGGTATCAGCAATGGTGTTCGGGTTCAAGTCCCGTCTCCGGTAAACACGACAGGACAGGTTTCGACCTGTCCTGTTTGTGTTTAAGGATTTGATAGGGACTTGAAGCTTTGCGGTAGGAGAACAGTCCGGGGGACTGTTCGAAGCAAAGCCGGCCCGAAGCCGGACTTCCAGGAGGCAGAGGGCAAGTCCCGTTTAATTGCGGGCAACGTAGGGCGCAAGTCCCGTCTCACATATGCGGGCTGTAGGAGGCGCCGAGGATTACGTTTTTGTTTGCCTTCAAGAAGTCGCTGAAAGAATTGAAGGTCACTTCCTCCTTGCAGTGGATGGTAAGATCAAAACGTGTGGTTCCGTCGGTATTCCAGGTGTAGTCCTTGGAGCTGATTTTGATGACTTTCCAATTCTTGAACTGCTGGTCGATGAGTTTGTCAAAGGCCTTGTCATCTGAGACTGTGAAGTTCATCTGATAGGACAGATATGAGTCATAACCGAGCTTCAGGCCTCTGAAGATGAGCTTCATGATGAGAAGAACCAGCAGCTCCAGTCCGGCCAGTACGTAGAAGCCGGCTCCGATTGTCAGGCCCAAAGCCAGTGTGAGCCAGATTCCGGCTGCGGTGGTAAGACCCTTGACGTTGTTGCCCTGCTTGAAGATGACACCTGCACACAAGAAGCTTATTCCGCTTATGGCCTGAGCGGCGATACGAGCGGAGTCAGATCCCCTTGTTCCCGGGAATGTAACGCCTGAGGCATTTGTAAGGTCAGCAAAGCCGTACTTCGAGACCATCATAATCAGTGCTGCGGCACAGCAGACGATTATGTGGGTGTAGATTCCGACTCCCCTGAAGCGTCTGCTTCTTTCGTTTCCTATGATTATTCCGACAATTCCTGCAAGCAGGATGCGGAGAAAGAATTCAAGATACTGAGTGACAGAAAAATAAGAACTGAGATACTGACCTAGTGTCATATGTTTACCCCCATGATAACAAGAAGATAATAGATGTCAGGCCCGCTATTGTCAATCAACGGAAAACACCATATCATCGCCATTGTTCGGGTAGGATATGAAAAGAAGAATCAGGGCAAGAGATATGGACAAAAACCTGCGTGTGCTGGGCACCATCGCCAGATGGATTGTTCCGCAGTACACCGAGAAGACCTTCCGATTCTTCAACGGGATAATCAATACTCTGATTTCCAAAACCAGACCCCGTAAAATCAAAGCTGATACAGTTTTCCTCGAAAGGCCTGATAAGACAAAGCTCAGGGTGCGGATCTTCAGTCCGAAGAAACCCAAAGGAGAAAAGACTCCGGGCATGCTTTGGATTCACGGCGGCGGATTCTGCATGGGATCGCCTGAGCAGGACATCTGGACAATCAGGGAATACATACTGGAAAACGGCTGCACTGTCGTAGCCCCCAGCTACACCCTTGCAACGGAAAAACCGTATCCTGCTGCACTGGATGACTGTTATCAGGCACTTTTGTGGCTCCGTGACAATGCAGAAAAGCTGAACGTCAGAGATGACCAATTATTTGT
>JAGBRG010000131.1 GCA_017632495.1 Spirochaetales bacterium | reverse complement strand
TGTTTGTGAACCAGAGGACAAAGTCCTTGGGATTCTTCTTGTTGGAATCAATATCAATTCTGGCACCGCTTTTAAGCTCATCCAGATTCAGCCTGGCAAGCTTTCCGTACTCCGGAAAGGTATCGATTGAGAAATAAACGTTTCCGCCTGCGATGTATGTGTGGCCGCCGGCCTCGAGCCTCTGAATCAGTTTGATCATCTGGTCGATATGCTTTGTTGCAGGACAGATGACATCGGGACGGATGTTGTTCAGAGAGTCATAATCCTTGAAGAAGGCGTCCGTGTAGAACTTTGCGATGTCCCAGACGCTCTTTCCGGTCTCTCTGGCGCTTTTTTCCATCTTGTCCTCACCGTCATCTCCGTCACCTGTGAGGTGGCCGACATCGGTGATGTTCATGACATGCTTGACCTTGTAGCCTGCATGTCTGAGGGTTCTTTTTAATGTATCCTCGAAAATATATGTCCTGAGGTTTCCGATGTGAGCATAGTTGTAGACCGTAGGTCCGCAGCAGTACATTCCCACGATTTTATCGCTGACGGGTTTGAACTCTTCCACTGTGCGTGACATCGTATTGTACAGATATACCTTCATATGGCGCTCCGATTCTTAAGAAAGGATAAGCAAAAAACGGCAAAAAATCAACTCAGAGGTCATAATGTATTATTATCTTGTAAATAACATCCCGTTATGATTAAATCTATATCGTTGCGGGGCACATTCCCGCGCTTAAAAATGTTATCTGGAGGACGCAATGGTCATTCTCACATTGAACTGCGGAAGCTCTTCCGCAAAGTATCAGGTCTATGACTGGGACAACAAGGATGTTCTGGCAGTAGGCGTGGTCGAAAGAATCGGACTGGAGTATTCCACAATCGAGCACAAGGCAACCGGAAAGGACGAGTATGAGAACAAATTCTCATGTCCGACCCACAAGGAAGCAATCGAGCTCATCATAAAGCTCATCACAGACGAGAAATACGGAGTGATCAAGGATGTCTCCGAAATCGGTGCCGTAGGACACAGAGTCCTGCACGGCGGCGAGGTCTTCAAGAAGTCAGCTCTTGTCACCGACGAGGTTGTCGAGCAGCTTAAGAAGATCATCCCGCTCGGACCGCTTCACATGCCGGCAAACATCATGGGAATCGAGGCAGCAAGAAAGGTCATGCCAAAGGTTCCGCACGCAATTGTCATGGACACAGCATTCCATCAGACAATGCCGCCTGAGGCCTATATGTACGCAGTTCCTTACGAGTGGTACGAGAAGTTCAACGTAAGGCGCTACGGCTTCCACGGAACAAGCCATCTCTATTGTGCAAAAAGAGCTGCTGTTCTTCTTGGAAAGGAAAACAAGGACACAAACGTCATCATCTGCCACATCGGAAACGGAGCTTCCGTCAGCGCAGTCAAAAACGGTGTCTGTATCGACACATCAATGGGACTTACCCCGCTTGAGGGCCTTGTCATGGGAACCCGCAGCGGAGACATGGACCCCGCAATCATGCCTTATATCATGAACAACACAGGCATGACAGCCAAGGAAATGGACACAGCACTTAACAAGAAGAGCGGTCTTCTGGGAATCTGCGGCATGAGCGACAGACGCGATGTAGAGAATGCAGCAAGCGAAGGCAACGAGAGAGCAAAGCTTGGTATGGAGATGGAGTGCCACAGAATCCGCAAATATATCGGAGCATATGCAGCCCTTCTCGGAAGAGTAGATGCCATCGTCTTTACAGCAGGTGTCGGAGAGATGGGACCGACCATCAGATACCTTTCAACATGCGGACTTGAGAACTTCGGTATCAAGATCGATGCTGACAAGAACAAGATCTGCCGCTGCAGAAACGCCGAGTTCGACATTGCAACAGCCGACTCTCCTGTAAGAATCTTCGTCATTCCTACCGATGAGGAGCTTGTCATCACAGAGGATGCAGTTGCACTGATGAACGGAACATATGACATTCACACCAATTTCCACTACAGCTTCGAAGATCCCTCATATGTCAACAAGGGACGCGAGCGCGGACTGGTCAAGAACCTTGAGAAAAACCCTGCTTTGAAGGCCATCATTGCCAAGCCGAAAAGAAAATAAAGATTTTTTCTCAAAAAGCTAAATAAAAACAGCAAAAAACTTGTATAGGCGGATATGAAGAAAAAACTACTCATATCCGCCTTTATTTTAACCTTTGTGCCCCTTCTGTGGGCAGAGAACAATCTCCGTCTGAGCTATGGAATGCTCAAAAGGTCCAGATACATTGAAGCTCTGGTCAACAACGACGGGATTTCGTACAAGATCATAGTGCGTCAGAACTATGACGGAAAGCTTGAAATAGAAAGCCCTCCGTTTTTGAATGCCACTTTCAACAATGCCGTCCGACTGGGAGAATTCAAGGATGACAGGATTCTCAGCGCCATGATGGAGCCATACTCTGATGTGGACCTATCAGATGGCTTTCTTAGGGGAAAGAACCTCAAGAACATAGAAAGCCCTTCCATCACGCCTTCGGTTTCGGGCATTGCGATTAGCCTTGAGAATCTTGATCTGATTTCATTCAATCCGATGATGAACAAGAAATCTCCATCGGGCTTTGCAGCTATCACGGGCAATGAAAAGACTTATGCAGGTGCCATGTATGCAGGACAGAATGAGATAGCCCTGAAGGACAGAATCAAGGATTATCAGGTCAACTGGAGCAGAACAGGCTTTGGACGCAGCATGCTCTTTTGGATTCTTGGAGGCGCTGACAAGTTATCCTTCCACGGTCTTGATATAGAAAGCACAGCTTTTTTGCAAAGCTCCTATGACAGGCTCCTGGGAGGAGGTAGCACTACACGATGGTCATTATCCGTAAACGGAACAAAACTTGGCCTAAATGCATCAAGGGCCCTTGGAGGATCTGGGCCCTCGCTGAAACGCATCAAGGAAAAAGACATTCCTGTTGAGAATCTGAGCCTAGGCGTTGTTTTTAAAGATGAAGAGCTATCACTTGAGGCTAAATACGTATCAAGCACCCATGAAAAGCCCCTGTACGGAGGCCACAGTCAGATAAGGACAATTGAGCTCAGGACCTCAGTGAAGTACGGTCTTCTGAAAATAGAAGC
>JAGBRG010000130.1 GCA_017632495.1 Spirochaetales bacterium | reverse complement strand
CACAACCCAGGAAAGCGTTCCCGAGGTTTTAAAAAAATCGCTTAAGTGGCTCTCATAGGGACACATTGCCACGACTATAGATAGCTCGTCTGTTTTTTTAAGAGTCTCTGTTGCAAAGAGCCTGCTTTGGGTGTCATCTTCAAAAACAGTCAGTCTTGAATCAGAAAAGCAGTCTTTGATGTCCTGAACATAAGGAACAGCATCATTTTCATAAATCAAAGCCACATTCTGAGCTGTCTTTTCAAATTCAGAGGAAAGTTCCTGTGCGGCCTTTACCCAGCCGGATTTCTCGTCGGAAACAAGTACGCAGTCAAACAAAGAAGACTTTTTTCCGTATATTGCAATGACCGTGCTTTCTTTCAGAAGATCCGAGACGTTTATACGCTTTGATTCGGCATAGGCCGAGCTTACGGGGCCAAGAAGGACATAGCTGCCCTTTATTTTCCCAAGACTGGTCTTAAAGGCCTCGGCATTGTCAAAGGCCTCGTCATCAAGAAAAGCAGTCTTTACCCTGATGCCCTTGAAGAACATCGAGGATCTGAGATCCCTCATGGTGCTTTTGGGAAGAACAAGAGAAAAAGCGCTGTCTGAGACCACGGTGAGGGTGCGGAATGCGAACATATAGATGAGAGTGCACACGATTGCCAGTGCCACAACGGCTGAGATTGCAATGCTTAGCGTCTTCTTCATCATGATTGAAGATTAACAACGATGGATTTGGCCGTCAAGCGAGGGCCGTTCTTGACGCTATGCCCGTATTTTTTTAGTATTGGTGGCATAGGAGATAACCTTAATGACATCATACAAAGATTTGGGTTTGGTTAACACAAGAGACATGTTCGCCAAGGCAGTCAAGGGCGGATATGCTATTCCTGCTTACAACTTCAACAACATGGAGCAGATGCAGGCTATCATCATGGCATGTGTCGAGACAAAGTCACCTGTCATCCTTCAGGTTTCCAAGGGTGCAAGAGACTATGCAAACATGAACCTTCTCAGGAACATGGCCAAGGGTGCTACAGAGTATGCACACGAGCTTGGATATAACATTCCTATCGTTCTTCACCTCGACCACGGTGATTCATTCGAGACCTGCAAAGAGTGCATCGACAACGGTTTCTCTTCTGTCATGATCGATGATTCAGCTCTTCCATATGACCAGAACGTAGCAGTCACAAGAAAGGTCGTAGAGTACGCCCACAAGTTCGATGTCACAGTCGAAGGTGAGCTCGGAGTTCTTGCCGGAATCGAGGATGAGGTTCAGGCCGAGACTTCACACTATACACAGCCGTCCGAGGTCATTGACTTCGTTTCCAAGACAGGCGTTGATTCACTTGCTATTTCAATCGGAACAAGCCACGGTGCTTTCAAGTTCACTGCCGAGCAGTGCACAAGAAACGCTGATGGTATCCTGGTTCCGCCACCGCTTCGTTTTGACATCCTCAAGGAGATTGAGAAGAAGCTTCCTGGCTTCCCCATTGTTCTTCACGGTTCCTCATCAGTTCCACAGGAGTATGTCAAGATCATCAACCAGTACGGCGGAAAGCTCAAGGACAGCGTAGGTATTCCTGAGGAGCAGCTCAGAGAGGCTTCAAAGAGCGCAGTCTGCAAGATCAACATCGACTCAGACGGAAGACTTGCAATGACAGCTATGATCAGAAAGTACCTCACAGAGCATCCGGATGTATTCGACCCCAGAAAGTATCTTGCTCCTGCAAGAGAGGCTCTGAAGCAGATGTACATGCACAAGAACATTGACGTTCTTGGCTCAGCTGGTAAGGCTTGATCGATAATCAGCTCTTCTTTACAAAGGCCGCTTGAAACAGGCGGCCTTTATTATTAACCTATCTTCGGGATATGCGGGAAAT
>JAGBRG010000129.1 GCA_017632495.1 Spirochaetales bacterium | reverse complement strand
CAGAGACAGGCTCTTACCCTGCTCATGGCCACACTTAACAAGCCCAAGCTTCTTATGCTTGACGAGCACACTGCAGCTCTGGACCCCAGAACCGCTGAGAAGGTCCTTACCCTATCCGATCAGATTGTCAAGGAAAACCATCTGATGACCATGATGGTCACCCACAACATGAAGGACGCCATCCGCTTCGGAAACCGCCTGATCATGATGAACGAGGGAAAGATCATCCTTGACATCAGCGGAGAAGAAAAAAAGAACCTCACCGTCAAGGCGCTGATGGATGAGTTCGCACGCGCAAGCGGTGAGGAAATCACAAGCGATAAAGCTCTTTTATCCTAAAAATTACTTCACAGTGCTCTTAGTAATGACTTTACCAGAGCGGTGAAATCCTTTTTAACCATCAGACTGGTCTCAATGACCTCCTGATGGTTAAGAGGCTGTTTAAGTATGCCTGCAGCCATGTTTGTCATGCAGCTGATTCCAATAGTCCTAAACCCGCAGTGTGCGGCGGCAATTGCCTCAGGAACAGTGGACATTCCTGCTGCATCGGCTCCAAGGATTCTTGCAGCCCTGATTTCCGCAGGGGTCTCGTAGTTGGGACCTGCAAAGAACATGTAAACACCCTCACGCAGATTAATTCCAAGACCCTTGGCCTGCTTTCTGACAATATCTGCAAGATCAGGATCATAGGCTTTGGACATATCAAAGAATCTGGGACCCAGTTCCTTTGGATTGGGGCCTCTCATCGGACAGGAATGAGCAAGCTTGATGTGGTCTGTAATCAGCATAAGATCGCCGGGCTTCCATGCGGTGTTGATACATCCTGCTGCGTTGGTGAGAATCAGGTACTCGACACCCAGCATCCTCATGGTCTGAATCGGGAAGACAACCTGATCCATCTCGTAGCCTTCGTAATAGTGGAATCTGCCCTGCATGCAGATGACGCTCTTTCCCTCAAGATTTCCAATTACAAGTCTTCCGGCATGACCTTCTACAGTAGAGACGGGAAAATTGGGTATGTCCTTATAGCTGATGAAAATAGGATCTGTTATCTGCTCTGCAAGATCTCCCAGTCCCGAACCCAGGACAAGACCTATCTGAATCTTTTTTCCCTTTGTTATTCCCTCGATATAAGACTGGGTCTGCTCAAGTTTTTTCATAAGATTATCCATCACTGCTCCTCCTTCATCATGTGTGTCAGTGTTCTGTCCAGCATGTCCGCAAAGTCTTTTTGCTTCGATGCGTCTATCTTTTTCTGTTGTTCCGAAAATACTCCCCAACTTCTGAGCTCCTGATTCACAAGGCGGTCGGAAAGCTTTGCCCTGATGTCAGAATCCGTGTACTGGCGGCCTCTGTCATCAATCACAGTACAGCCTTTTTCCAACAGCCTTGAAGCAAGGGGAATGTCGTGTGTGATACAAAGCTGTGCTTTTTCAGCATTCTGAACAATAAAGTCATCTGCGCTGTTTTCTCCGCTTTGCACCACCGTTATGCTGATTTTTGATTTTATTGCCTTGATCTCAGTCTCATCCGTCATCCCCTCCTCTTTGGCCTTCTGCCTCCGAGAGAAGGTATCATCGGCGATGAACTGCCTTACATCCTTCAGATCCCGGTCTGCGACAAAACGGCAAATTGCATCTGTTCTGGATGCTGCCCTGAGGATGATCTGTCTTAGATTTGTGGGTACGGAATCCGCATCCACCCAGATATAGACCGACATACCTTGATTGTAGGTCAAAACATGTGCGGACACAAGATTCTAAAGCACATGCGATATTGAACAAAAACCTATAAGCAATTAAGATTCAAAAGGCCGATGCTAAAGCATCGGATCTTTGATAATCATTTTGGAGGAACAGATGAAAATCTCCGCACTACAGCAGGCAAGATATCTATATGCACCGAAGCTCCCTAAAATCCTCAGGGAGGACATCCAGAAACTTGATGTCGTAATCGGTCAGCCGACACAGTCAGCATCCGACCAGGAAGAGCTGAAGAAACTTTTTCCCAACACCTACGGACTTCCCAAGGTAAGCTTCAAGGTCTCTGGATCTGCAAAAGCAGGCAGAAAACTCAATGTCGGTGTCATCCTCTCAGGCGGACAGGCTCCCGGCGGACACAACGTCATCTGCGGCCTCTATGACGCACTTATGAAGGCAAACCCGCAGAACAAGCTCTACGGATTCATCGGAGGACCCAGCGGAATTCTCGAGGACAAGTACATCATCATGACTGACGAGCTTATCAACGAGTACCGCAACACCGGAGGATTCGACATCATCGGTTCCGGAAGAACAAAGCTCGAGACCAAGGAGCAGTTCGAAGTCTGCACAAAGGTCTGCCACAGCCACAGCATCAACGCCATTGTCATCATCGGCGGAGACGACTCAAACACCAACGCCGCAGTCCTGGCTGAGTACTTCAGAGCCCAGAAAGAGGACATCTGCGTAGTCGGATGCCCCAAGACAATCGACGGCGACCTTAAGAACGAGAGCATCGAGGCCAGCTTCGGTTTTGATACTGCAACAAAGACATTCGCAGAGCTCATCGGAAACATCGAGCGCGATGCAAACTCAGCCAGAAAGTACTGGCACTTCATCAGACTGATGGGAAGAAGCGCAAGCCACATCACACTTGAGTGCGCACTTCAGTGCCAGCCGAACATCTGCCTCGTCGGTGAGGAGGTCAAGGCCAAGAACCAGAGTGTCGATGACATCACCACCTACATCGCAAACGCTATCGCAAAGCGTGCCGAAAACGGAAACAACTTCGGAGTTATTCTTGTACCGGAAGGACTTATCGAGTTTGTCCCGTCCCTCAACGCCCTGATCAGCGAGATCAACGACCTTCTTGCAAAGACAGAAAAGGAATTCAACGCCCTTGACAGTGCCGATGCAAAGATCGCCTTTGTTGACAGCAAGCTTTCAGCATCTTCCAAGAAGGTCTTCGACAGCCTTCCTGTGGAGATCAAGGGACAGCTTCTTGCAGACAGAGACCCGCACGGAAACGTCCAGGTTTCAAAGATCGAGACAGAGAAGCTTCTGATCCAGACCGTTGAAAAGCGCCTCAAGCAGATGAAATCAGAAGGAAAGTACTGCGGAAAGTTCAGCGCACTGAGTCACTTCTTCGGCTACGAGGGACGCTGTGCATTCCCGAGCAACTTCGATGCAGACTACTGCTACAGTCTCGGCTACAACGCAGCTCTGCTTCTCGGTGCCAACATGAGCGGCTATCTTTCAAGCATCACAGGTCTTTCCAAGCCGGCTGATGAGTGGAAGGCAGGCGGAATTCCAATCACCATGATGATGAACATGGAGCAGAGACACGGCGAGAAGAAGCCTGTCATCAAGAAGGCTCTTGTCGAGCTTGACGGAAATCCGTTCAAGTTCTTTGAGAAGCACAGGGAAAAGTGGGCAGTAGAAACTGCTTTCACCTACCCCGGAGCCATCCAGTACTTCGGACCCTCAGAGGTCTGCGACCAGAGCACTATCACTCTGAAACTGGAGCACATGGAATAATCACAGTATAAAAGGGAAAGCGCAGGGTTTGGCCTTGCGCTTTCTTTATATTGTGGGATATCTTTTAAGATAGTCGGAGTTGTAAATGGAAGCCAATCTCGAAAAAATCACTCACATGAGAATCAAACGCACTATGGAGAATCTGGAAAAGAACGGCATGAAGGCCCTTTATGCGCCTGACAAGGAATCTGCCCTTGCCACTCTCAAAAGCCTGCTTGTCCCGGGAACAACCATAGGTGTGGGCGGATCTGTCACACTGACTCAGATCGGGGCACTGGACCTTATCAGAAGCCCTGAATACCACTTTTTTGACAGATATGAGAAAGGTCTTTCGGAAGAAGAGCTGGATCAGGTCAAAAGAAACTCTGTTGTGGCTGAGACATTTGTTGCAAGCACCAACGCAATTACGGAGACCGGACTTCTGTACAACATCGACGGAACGGGAAACAGGCTCAGCGCCTTTGTATTCGGTCCCAAGAAGCTGATTGTCATAGCAGGATACAACAAGATTGTTCCGACAATCGAAGATGCAATTGTCAGAGTAAAGACTGTCAGCGCACCTGCCAACGCAGTGAGACTTGGTCTTGATACATACTGCGCAAAGCACGGACACTGCATAAACATGTCACAGGACCGCAACAACATGATGTTCCCGGCAACAGGAACCTGCAATTCAATGATGTGCACGGCCGCCGTTGTCACCGGACGTCAGAGACCCGGAAGAACTACTGTTATCATCGTCGGGGAGGCATTGGGATACTGATGAAGATCAAATCAAGCATTGACAGCATAAACCTGGAAAGCATCAACAACAACGCAAGAGAGCTTTCCAAACATTACATCT
>JAGBRG010000128.1 GCA_017632495.1 Spirochaetales bacterium | reverse complement strand
GATTTTAGCTGACTGCACAGAGGCACTTTTTGCTGCTGTCTATCTCGATATGGGTTTTGAGAAGGCAAAATCTTTTATCCTGTCTCAGATTGTTCCCATCATCCAGAAGGTCGTAAGCACCAACTACAAGAGAGACTATAAGACAGAGCTTCAGGAGTATGTCCAAAAGCGCTATAAGAAGGTTCCCAGATATGATATGGTAGCCTCGGAAGGCCCAGAGCATGACCAGACCTTCTCTTATACAGTTTCTTTTCAATCAAAGACTTACGGACCTGCCAAAGGCCATAACAAAAAAGACGCAGAGCAGAATGTGGCTAAGCTTGCTCTTGAGAGTCTGAAGTTGATCTGATGCGCCTGGCCTGATCCAAAAGAGTGTCTTTCTGGTTCAGAGTCGGATAATCAATTACCATTTCCAGAAGCTTTGAAAGTATTTCTCCCATCTCTTTGGATTTGGGAATTCCTATTTTTGCAAGATCCTCACCGTTTACGGCAAGATCCTTTATGCTCATAGGCTGGTTCTCAAGGCTTTTGATTCTTGCAATAAGCGGGTCGTATTCTTCGACCTTGGCTCTGCCTTCAGATGCAATCTGATCACACCACTGAAGTTCAAACAGGTTGTTGATATTCTCTTTTCCGATTCTGCAGATAAAGCGCTTTACCGCTCCGTCAGTCCAGTTTTCATTGTATCTGACCATGTGGTTTGCAATTATGATGCAAACATCGTCTATCATCTTGTTGGAGCACTTAAGGCGCTTCATCACTTCTTTGGCCATTTCTGCGGATTTCACATCATGGCCATAGAAACGGAGAAAGCCGTACTGATTGACTGTCATTGTCACAGGCTTTGCTATGTCATGTAATAAAGCTGCAAGTCTTACGGTAAGAGAGTAGTTAAGCTTTGCAGAGGCATCGGTGCAGTTGTAGATATGATCCAGAACATTGGTAGAACCAACCTTTGTCTGCTCAGTATTTCTACATCTTTGGACTTCAGGAAGGATGTGAGCCAGAATGCCTGTATCTTCCATAATCTTAAGTCCTACAGTCGGAATTTCAGACATCAGAGTCTTTGAAAGCTCGTCAAAGATTCTTTCACTGGAGACGGCCTTGATGTTTTCACAAAGCTTTGTAGCAGCTTCTATTGTCTCCGGATCTGCACTAAAGCCGAGCTTTGCGCAAAAACGTGCTAGGCGCATCATTCTTAGTGCGTCTTCTTCAAATCTCTTAACAGGATCTCCGATTGCTTTGATTACCTTGTTCTTGAGGTCTTTATAGCCATCAAATAAGTCTATGATCTGACCGTCCAGACAGTTTGCGGCAAATGCATTTACGGTAAAGTCACGTCTTGAAAGGTCTTCTTCAAGATTTCTTACAAAAGTGACGCTGTCAGGATGTCTTTGGTCGGAGTAGGCGCCTTCTGTTCTGAAGGTTGTGACTTCATATGATTCTTTTTTGAAAAGGACCGTCACAGTTCCGTGTTTGATGCCTGTTGGAATAACCTTTTTGAACATTGACATGATCTGTTCGGGCAGAGCATCGGTACAAAAGTCATAGTCGCTGTTTCTGATTCCCAGCAGAAAGTCCCTTACAGCTCCTCCGACAATATAGAGACTGAATCCGTTTTCCTTGAAAACAGAGGCAAAATTCTTGATATTGTCATTCAGAGGATAGGTTTTCATGTCTTTCATTCTAATCGATTAGAGTTGCCAAGCCAAGTGCCGTAAAACGGCATTGCCCTTGAGACTAATTACAAAAATCACTATTATACTTGTATATCAAATATATGGAGTCAACAAGATGTTCAGAAGCGTAGATCCAAGACAGGATTTCCCCAAGATGGAGGAGAGAATCCTCGAATTCTGGAACAAGAATGACATATTCAAAAAATCGATTGATTCGCGTCCTGCAGACAACGAGTACACAATCTATGACGGTCCTCCGTTTGCAACAGGACATCCTCATTACGGACATCTTGTTCCGGGTACAATCAAGGATATTGTTCCCAGATATCAGACCATGAAGGGCCATCGTGTCGTCCGCAACTGGGGTTGGGACTGTCACG
Organism: Spirochaetales bacterium; assembly: GCA_017632495.1. Lineage (GTDB taxonomy): Bacteria > Spirochaetota > Spirochaetia > Sphaerochaetales > Sphaerochaetaceae > UBA9732. Next base: position 16,398 of record JAGBRG010000128.1, on the reverse strand, counting down.
GACTTCCTGTTGAGAATGAGATGAAGAAGAAACTCGGAATCTCAAGCGCCAAGGAGATTCAGGAGTACGGTGTTGCCAAGTATAACGAGGAGTGCCGCTCCATAGTCCTCAGATTCACAAGCGACTGGAAGAACACCATCACAAGAATGGGCCGTTGGGTCGACTTTGAGCACGGCTATAAGACCATGGATCTCTCTTTCATGGAGAGCATCTGGTGGGTCTTCAAGACTCTTTATGACAAGGGCCTGATCTACAAGGGTTATAACATACTTCCGTACAGCCCGGGCCTTGGATGTCCTCTTTCAAACATGGAGGTCAACCTGGGCGGCTACAAGGATGTAACGGATCCTGCAATCACCGTCAGATTCAAGGTCAGAGATACTGAGGATACTTATTTCCTTGCCTGGACTACAACTCCGTGGACACTTCCGTCCAACCTGGCACTTGCTTTGGGTCCGGATATCGACTATGTGAAGATTCTGGATAAAGAAAGCGGAGACAAGTACATTCTTGGAAAGGCAAGACTTGGTTCCTACTACAAGGAAGAAAGCGCCTATGAGATTCTTGAGAATTACAAGGGTAAGGATCTCAAGGGAATGAGATATTATCCGCTGTTCGATTATTTTGCCAACCTATATGACCAGGGTGCCTTTGTGACCGTCCTTGGTGACTATGTCACAACAGAAGACGGATGCGGCATTGTCCATACCGCTCCGGGCTTTGGTGAGGATGACTACAATGTCCTTAAGGGAACAGGAATTCCTGTAATCTGTCCTATCGATGATGAGTGTAAGTTCACATCTGAGGTCAAAGACTATGAGGGCATCTTCGTAAAGGATGCCGATAAGATGATCATCCAGAGACTCAGGGAAGAGGGTAAACTTGTTAAGAGAGAAAACTACCTTCACAGCTATCCTTTCTGCTGGAGAACAGGAACACCTCTTATCTACAGGGCAATGGACTGCTGGTTCGTCAAGGTTACCGCTATCAAGGACCGCATGGTCGCAAACAACAAGAAGGTTGTCTGGGTTCCGGATCACCTCAGAGACGGAAGATTCGGAAAGTGGCTTGAAGGCGCCCGCGACTGGGCAATTTCCAGAAACAGATTCTGGGGCAACCCGATTCCCGTATGGCAGTGCGACGGCTCTGACTATGTCGAGGTCATCGGCTCCATCGCCGAGCTTGAGGCCAAGAGCGGAAAGAAGGTAACAGACCTTCACAAGCACTATGTAGACCAGCTTACCTGGCCAAGTCCTGACGGAAAGGGAACAATGAGAAGAGTTCCTGATGTTCTTGACTGCTGGTTCGAAAGCGGAAGCATGCCGTACGGTCAGCTTCATTATCCGTTTGAGAACAAGGAGCGCTTTGCCAAGACATTCCCGGCTGACTTCATCTCAGAAGGTCTGGATCAGACAAGAGGCTGGTTCTATACCCTCACAATCATGGCAACAGCCCTGTTTGACAAGCCTGCTTTCCTTCACAACGTCACAAACGGAATCATTCTTGCCGAGGACGGAGAGAAGATGTCAAAGAGCAAGGGCAACTTCACAGACCCGATGATTCTTGTCGAGAAGTTCGGCGCAGACTCACTCAGATTTGCTCTGATGAACAGCGCAGCCGTCCATGCCGATGATCTTAAGTTCTCCGACCAGATGGTCAAGGATGTCCTAAAGAGCCTGATTCTACCTCTTTGGAACTCATATTCGTTCTTTGTGACATATGCCAATTTGGACAACTATGAGATAGGCGGCACTCCTTTTGAGAAGCTTAAGAATCCGCTTGACCGCTGGATGATCTCCGTAACCGAAGAGCTTTGTGCAAACATGGATGATGCTCTTGGTAACTATGATATCCAGAGAGCCTGCGGATACCTTGTCTCATTCATGGACAAGCTCAACAACTGGTACATCAGACGCAGCAGAAGAAGATTTTGGAAGAGTGAGAACGACGGTGACAAGAAGATGGCCTACAACACTCTTTACAAGGTTCTTATGACCTTCATCAAGCTTGCATGTCCCATCATTCCTTTCATCTGCGAGGAAATCTACCAGAACCTTAAGCAGGATTCGGATCCTGAGAGCGTACATCTTTGCGACTATCCTGCTTACAACAAGAATCACAGAGACCACGGTCTTGAGAAGATGATGGACCTGACAATGCAGGCAATCGTCATGGGAAGATCACTCAGAAGCTCCTACAACCTCAAGACAAGACAGCCTCTGAAGAAGCTCTTCCTGGTTGATAGAAACGAAGAAGACAGAAAGATTCTCACAGGCATGAAGGACATCATCGCCGAAGAGCTGAATGTCAAGGAAGTTGAGATCAACTCAGATGAGAAGGATCTTGTTGACTACAGTGCAAAGGCAAACTTCAAGGTTCTTGGCTCAAGACTTGGTAAGGCCATGAAGGAAGTTGCAGCAAGCATTCAGCAGATGAGATCCGAAAAGATTGCTCAGATTCTTGAAGGTTTCAAGCATGAGGTTTCCTTCGGTGAGAACCAGAAAGTAGAAATCTCTGCAGATGATCTTGTGATTCAGAGAAATGAGAAGGAAAACCTCAAGGTTCTGAACGAAGGTCAGCTTACAGTCGGATTTGATACCGAGGTTGACCAGAATCTCATCAACGAAGGTCTTGCTAGAGACATCATCAGAGCTATCCAGACACTCAGAAAGGAAAGCGGCTTTGAGGTTTCCGACAGAATCAGACTGATAATCGGAGGAGATGATGAAGTCAAGGCTGCCTATGATCAGTTCAAGTCATTCATCGAGTCTGAGACTCTGACACTTTCTTCTGAATTCGATGCAAACCTTGATGTTCCTGAGAACGATTTCGGTGTAAGGATCAAGATCAGTAAGGTATGATGGATATATGAACAGAAGAGCCGTCCGGCCCATATTGTTGGTACTCCTATTATCGGTGCTGCTCTGTTCCTGTGTGACAAAGATGCCGTACGGGGATGAGCAGTATTTCCAGGGCCTTGGACTGGACGGTCAGTTCGTTATCACTGTCAACGGAGATCTGATAGACAAAGACCAGTACATTCAAAGCGATGATGCAGGTGTGAATTACATCAAAGACCGCATGAGCCGTCTTTCAATCGCCTTAAATGACAACGGAACTGCTACAGAGGCCGTTACCACTGACTTTTCCAAGTATGATTACTACGGAGCAATTGAGGGCAATTTCTCAAAGACACTGATTAGCGGTGCTTTGAACCTTAATACGCTTTTCAGATCAGAAAAGGATGATAAGACTGGTCTTAAGTTCTTTGTGGATAATACAAGCGGGCTTCAGGCTGCAGTTCCTCAGAAGGGTATAATCCTTTTCTCTTCAACTGATGTTGTTTCCAACTATAATCAGACTTTTGTCAAAGATAGGGAGAAGCTGATTTCCGATGAGGATGCCGCAAAGCTTGCTTCTTCACAGATCGGAATCTATGTCAGTAATCCAAATACCATGATTGATCTTGGACTGGATCTTACAGAGACAGCTCTTTCCAACATAGATACCGTTCTGATTGTCATGGATGACGATGTTGTTTCAATAGACTTCAAGCTCAAAAGCCAGGATCTTGCGGACTCTTTCTCCGTACTGATCAAGGCAGGTTATGTAGGTAATCTTAGAAAGAACGGTCAGAAACCCGATATCGCAGAGCTTCAGAAGATGTTCACACAGGAGCTTGATAAGGTGTCTGTAAACGGCATGACTCTTCCCAAAGAGCAAAAGGATGCCGTTTCGGAAGTAATTGAGAAGCTTCTTTCTATTATCTAGTTTTCAAAACCGATCTCGGCCATGGCCTGATATGTGGGCCCTGACTGATGAAGGATGCTCTTGTAAAGAGTAAGACCCTTTACGGTGAAGGGAACATGATTCACTTCAATTGAATTGAGCCTTATGGTACTTAAATCCACGCGGCGGCCAAGAGTGATGTGAGCCTTAAACGGTTTGTCATCAAAAGGAATTCTCACATCCCAGGCGGCACGGTAGACATCCTGGGCAAGAGATAAAAGTGTGTTGTTTCTTTCAGTTGAGCAGAATACTGTTGCAGATTCCGGCTGGGCAAAATAACCAAGGCGGCAAAGCTTAAGCTCAAAGGGCTCATATTTTTCAGCTACCTCTTCCAAAACACGACACATCGCATCGGCCTGAGTTAATGTAATGTCTCCCAGAAAGGCCAAAGTCATATGGTACATGTCAGATGAGGGAAAAGATCCGTGACACTGGCTTTTGATAGTACCTGCTATATGGGATAACTCCTTTTTAGCATCGGGCTCGATATCAATGGCAATGAAGGCACGGAAGGTGTTCTCATGAGAGAAAGAGTGGCCTCTGTGATCGTGATGATGGTCAGACATGGTAGCTTATCTCAAATTCCTCAGCTTCATTGACGCATTTATCAAGAAGCTCATCGATATTCATTTCATTAAATGACTTCTTCTCCTGATCAACTTCAGGTCTTACAAGAGGGTGTTTGGGACTGAAGATGACACAGCAGTCATCAAATGGAAGAATGCTTGTCTCAAAGGTTCCGATCTGGCGTGCGGTAGAGATAATCTCTTCCTTGTCCATTGCAACAAGAGGCCTAAGAACGGGGATTTCCGACATGCTGTTTGTAAAGCACATGCTTTCAAGTGTCTGTGACGCAACCTGCCCAAGGGCCTCTCCTGTGACAAGGACCTTACAGTCTCTTGCCTTGGCAATCTTATTGGCAACCTTCATCATGCAGGCTCTCATCATCAGAGTATGCTCTTCTTCCTTGGAATGGTCTTTGATCCAAAGCTCAGTTTCGGTGAAGTTCACAACAATGAGATTTGTTCCCTGGTTGTAGGGAGCAACGATTCTTGCAAGATCCTTGACCTTCTGAAGAGCCATATCCGATGTGTAGGGGTATGCATGGAAATAAAGGCAATCCTGCTTAAGGCCACGCTTTGCCATACGCCAGAAGGCAACAGGTGAATCGATTCCGCCTGAAAGAAGCAGAAGGCCTTTTCCTGCTGTTCCTACAGGAAGTCCGCCGGGACCGGGAACAGGGGAGGTGTACAGATAGCATTTCTCACGCACTTCTACGCGAAGCTCCTTTTCAGGATTCTTGACCTTGACCTTCATATCAGAATAGCGGTCAAGGACAACGCCTCCAAGTTCGGATTCTATCTGATAGCTGTTCATGAAAAAGCTCTTGTCGCCCCTGCGGCACTCGACCTTGAATGTTCCCTTACCGTCGGAAAAGGGATCGTTCTCAATCAGAGTTTTTGCGCTGCTTACTATCTCATCCCAATCCTTGTTACAGACAATGGCCTTGGAAAAGCCTACAACACCGAATGTGGTCTGAAGTGTTCTGATGACGGTATCTTCGGGACAATCCTTATCCACATAGAGATAAAAGCGTCCTTTCTCTCGGGTAAGAAGACTTCTGTGAGGATGGATCTTGAGCTTTATATTGTTCTTGAGCTTCTTTTCAAAGAAGTTTCTGTTCTGGCCTTTGAGACTGATTTCTCCAAGGCGGATGAGATACAGATTCATGTTATCGGTGTTGTATGTCATATCAGTTCCTTATTATACCCAATTCCCTGGCAGCCGTCTCAAGTGCAGAGCACAATAGTTCTACTTCCTCAATCTTTGTAGAACTTCCCATGGAGATTCTTATGCTGGACATCCGTATGCTGTGGTCTATGTTCATAGCAGATAGAACGCTTTCAGCCTTGCCCCTGGAGTTGGACGAGCATGCACTTCCGGCTGACAGGCAAAAACCTTTGTCAGACATGACACGAAGAAAAACCTCTGAGGGAATTGGTTTTGAACAAATGTTTATGATGTAAGGAGAAAATTCATAGTTACTGTCGCAGGAAGGGGATATCAGAGTATAACCGCTGTCTAAAGCTGCTTTTTCAATTTTGCGTCTAAAACCCAAAATTTCATCATGTTTAACATTAATTTGCTCAATGGCATCCTTCAAGGCTTTGTTTAGTGCACATATGGCTGCAAGGTTTTCTGTTCCGGGCCTTAAGCCTTTTTCCTGACCACCTCCGCGGGAAAGCGATGTTATTGCCTTGTTTCTGCAATACAGAATTCCAATGCCTTTCGGGCCGCAGAACTTATGGGCGCTGAAGGCTGCGCTGTCTATGTCTTCTTTCTCAGGGAAGAAGGGAATCTTTCCCAAAGCCTGAACGGCATCACAGTGGATGTGGATCTTTCTTCCGTTTTTCTTTTCATATTCACGTACGGTCTTCACAAGAGATGAAGTATCAAGGACAGTGCCTGTGACATTGTTGACCTTCATGAAACATACCATACGGACTTTCTCATTGAGAGCTTCCTTAAGCGTATCAGGATTTAGATATCCTCCCGGACAGTTTAAGGCAGTGAAGATCCAACCTGCGTTTTCCAAAGTCTTCTTCCATTCAAGAACAGCAGAGTGTTCGATTCCCGTAGTGATGATTTCTCCGGGAGAAGGAGAGTTTAACAGTGATGAGAGAATGATTGAATCGCTTTCTGTTCCGCCGCTTGTAAAGAAGATTTCCGATGCCTTAACACCTAAAACAGATGCTGTGTAGGAACGCTCTTTCTCAAGTCTATCCTTGGCCTCAAGACCAAGAGGATGGGTGGAAGAGGGGTTTCCGATATATTTAGAAGCAACGAAGCAGTATTCTTTCAGAGAGGCTTCACTTATAGGGCTTGTTGCCGTCCAATCAAAATAGTACATATAAACCCCATATCAAACGGAATGGACCATGACGATGCTTTTAATTATCTCCTCGTCAATTGGTCTTATTTCGTATTCTCCCTGATCCTTGAGAAGAACAAAGCTCGGAACTCCGTTCAAGGACTTACTGTTCTTCATTAGCTGTGTTCTGTAGGCCATCCAGTCAGCGCGTTGGATCCTGTATTTGACATCAAAACCGTAGAAGGCAAACATCTTGATTACACCTGCGGCAAATTCAGGTGTGCAAAGACCCATCTCACGGCTTGCCTCCATGGCCTTGCAGATTCCCCATGCACTTGCCTGTCCTGATGACCACTGAAGACGTGACATTCCTTCAAGGGCAAATGCAAATGTGCTTCCAAGGCTCAAGGCATCACGGATTCCGAATCTCTCATATGGATCGTTGTCCACATAGCCTTTTTTAACCCTGAGCGAGATTGTGACAATCTGCTTCAGAATCTCTGTGTCGCGGTCCATTATCTGCTGTTTCTGTTTTGCTATGATGTTAAACAGGCTGTCATCCTTAGTCAGAAGGCTGTGCTTCAAGATTTCTGCAAAGCCGTTCATGTATTCCTTGTTTGGAAGAGACTTCAGACAGTCAATGCAAATCAGAACTTCATTGGCCGGAAAGTATGTTCCGACAATGTCCTTTGAAAACTTGAAGTTTATGGAAGTCTTTCCACCCAAGGCTGAGGAAGCCATGCTCAAGAGGGTGGTGGGAATCAGAATCACCTTACATCCTCGCATATAGATGGAAGCTGCAAACGATGTGATGTCACAGACAACTCCGCCACCCAGAGCTATGAATGTGCAGTCACGACCAAGACCTGCGTCTATTGCAACGCTTATGATGCGCTCGGCACAGGCAAAGTTTTTGGAAGACTCTCCGGGTTCAAGAATGACATTGGGTGAAGGCAGAGGTCTGACCATTCTGGCTGTATTGGAATCACACACCCATAAAGTGCTTTTGCCGTACGCTCCGACGTGATATGAAAGGTCGGAGAAGCTGTCGGCCATAAGAACCTTTGTTCCAAGACAGTTCAGAAATTCCCTCATAGCGCAAATCTTACATCCAATTCAAATAACGTTCAATCCAGCAGTCTGAGAATACGGTTGTAAGCCTTTGAGAATTCGCTCATGTTGACCTCGTCCATTATTCCCAAAAGAGTATAGGCTGTGTTGTTAATAGCATCAGAGAAATTGCGGTTCACATGGAAGAAAACGCTGCCTTTTCCTGAGACCAATAACTCTATGAATCCCAGCTTGCCGTTATCCTTTAAAGATGCCAGTTTCAGGATCTTTGAAAGATGCGGAATAAGGTCCGTAATGTTTCCTACGTTGTAGACCTCTTGGGGCACATGGGCAACATAGCCCTCAGGGCCGAAGTCCACACGGCCGTCAAGACTTACAATGTCATAAAGACGGTCGCCGTAGCACACGTAGCTTCCGTTGTAAAGGACTGCGGCACTGATTCCTTTCGGATGACGCGATGCCTTTCTGAAGGCCTTTGCCAATGCAGGAAGATCAGGTGCAGGAATGACAGCAATATTTCTTGTATTCTTTTTGACCACATCCTTGATGACGGGAAACTCAAAGCCGTAGATTCTTGTAACCTTTGTATCGCTTTGTCTAGAGGCCTTAAGCGATTCATTGGCACCGCGCGATGATGATCTTCCGCTTTCACGCACTGGTCGCTCGCGCATCTGGCTTTCCTTCGCCATCTTTCTGAGCTTATCGGATAAGGACTGAGAAATCTCAGGAACCCAATCGGGATAGAGGGGAGAGACGGTACGTGCATACATTTTGGCTGTCATGACAATTTCACCTGCCAGAATGTACTGCGGTGCGTTTCTGAACCAGGCTGAACCCGGATGGATGTAGATTTCATCGGTTGTGATGGTTCTATAGACAAAGGCCTTCTTTCGTACACAGACGTACTGGATAAGGCCTGCTCCAAGGCACACTAATAGATCATGTGCAAAATGCTCGGCATCGGAGGCTACTGACTGCGGTATGGGATATCCTATTTCCTCGGTTATCTGACAAAGCTGGTCGGTGATATGAAGAATCTCGTCCATGCTCTGCATATCAAGATAGTTGGAAGAGCAGAAGTCCTCACGCTGCTTTTTTGTAGTTAAGGCCTGATACTTCTGGTAGATAGACTGATAGCTTATAAAATCGCCGAACTGGTTTGCAAAGCGCTTGTGTGCGCTTCTTGCCATATCTTCCTCTCCGGGAGGAAGGACAAACGGAGTCTTTGCAGAAAGAAATGCAAGGCAGATGATGACAGGTCTTACGATATTCGGATAACGCTTAAGTGCCTCTACAAGAGCTCTGGAATGTCTTGGAAGAAGCGGGTAGCGGACCATAATCTCTCCGACTGAAGTCAGATGGCGCATTTCGTCTATGGCCTGAAGAAGCCTCAGTGTCCTTTCTCCGCTCTGAAGAGCCTTTGAATCAGGTTTTGTTATGTACGGAAAGTTCTCAAAATCATAGATTCCAAGATCTACCATCCTTAAAACTACCTCGGAAAGGTCGGTTCTTAGAATCTCCTCAGTTGTCCATAATGGACGTGCTTCGTAGTCTTCCTTTGAAAACAGCCTGTAGCAGATTCCGGGAGCTGTTCTTCCGGCTCGGCCCTTTCGCTGCTCGGCAGAGGATCGGCTTATGGGTCTTTGGACCAGGGCTGATGTGAAGTCTGTCTGGTTGTAGTAGTTGATCTTAGCAAGGCCGCTGTCTATGACAATTCTTATTCCGTCGATGGTAAGGCTTGTCTCTGCGATGTTAGTTGCTAGAACAACCTTCATCTTTCCTTCTTCGGTGTTCTGAAAGACCAGTTCCTGTTCTTCCTTGTTCAGCCTTCCGTACAGAGGATAAATCTGAAGATGCTCATGGTCACACTCATAGTAGATCTGCTGCATCGTGGTCTTTATGTCAAACTCACCTGGAAGAAACACCAAAGTGTCTTCATTGTTCTTATAGCCGCTGTTTTTAAAGCGCTTGAGAATCTGGTTCAGAAGGACGCAGACAGAGTGTGAAAGCTCATCCGAATCACCCTTAGTCCTGAGCGGAAAATATTTGACATCCACATCATAGACTCTGGTTTTGATTGAGATGATGGGAGCATTGCGGAAGAACTTCGAAAAAACCTTTGTGTTCAGCGTAGCAGATGAGATTATGACCTTAAGTTCCGGCCTTCTTGCGATTATCTGCTTCAGAAGTCCAAGAATGAAGTCTATGTTAAGGCTTCTTTCATGAGCCTCATCAACCATGATTACGCTGTATTTATGAAGATCAGGGTCCGCCTTAAGCTCCTGAAGCAGCATTCCGTCTGTCAGAATCTTGATGCGCGTGCATGAATCTGTTGTGTCATAAAAGCGCATCTTGTAGCCGCAGTAGTTTTCGGGAAGGTTTTCAGAAGCTATCTGGCTCTTTATGAACGAGCAAACACCCAAGGTCGCGATTCTTCTGGGCTGTGTGATTCCTATGACTCCGGTTTCAGCAAAGCCGGCCTCTTTGAGGATTATGGGAAGCTGAGTGGTTTTTCCAGATCCTGTGGGACTTTCAACAATAATGACCTGATTGTCCTTTAAGGCATCGAGGATCATCTGTTTGTGTTTGTAGACAGGAAGGCTCTTGAAATCAGTCATCAGAACGCAGGTTTCACCATCTTTGCAATCTGCTCGATCGTAAGGCCGTCAAGAACCTTTCTTGTGGCAATCTCCTTGACGGAGAAGAGATCTCCGTTTTGAGATGAGACCACGTAGGGGATTCCGTTTTTCTCAGCATAGGCAAACTGCTGTCCAAGGCCTTTCTCTCCGACATAGGAATCTGCATTCACACCTTCTGCGCGAAGCTTCATGGCAACGCTTTCAGACCATGCGATATCGTCCTTGTTGGAAACAACCATCACATCCGCATAAGCAGAGTCTGTGACAATGGGGCTCTTAAGCTCTTCAAGGGCGGCAATGAGTCTGTCAAGTCCTATGCAGGAACCGACTCCGGGAAGGTTCTCCTTGGTATAAAGGCCTGCAAGGTTGTTGTATCGTCCGCCTGAGCAGATGGAACCGATCTGAGGCATATCAAGAAGAAGGGTTTCATAGACAATGCCTGTGTAGTAATCAAGACCGCGTGTGATAGAGGTATCAAGACAGAAATCATTTTCAATTTTGCATGCCTTCATCATTGTCAGAATCTGTGAAAGTCTTTCGATCTCAGGGCTCTGGCCGAACATGTTTTCAAGAATTGACAATGTCTTTTCAAAGCTTGTCTTGTCTATTGAGATGAAATCAAGGACCTTGGCTGTCTGATCATCCGTAAGGCCTTCTTCCTTGAGAATCTCACAGACTCCGTCACGACCGATTTTATTCAGCTTGTCGATGGCCCTGAGTACATCCTGGACCTTGTCCTGGATGCCCAGATTCGAAAGGAAGGTGTTGAGAAGGCCTCTGTGGGAGACACAGACTCTGAAAGAACCGACTTTCATCTGAGAAAGACAGGTGTGGATCAGAAGAAGAATCTCAAAGTCGCTCTGGGCATTGTCAACTCCGACCATATCAAAGTCGCACTGCCAGAACTCGCGGTATCTGCCTTTCTGGGGCTTCTCACCACGCCAGACCTTGCTCATGTGATAGCGCTTGAACGGGAAGGAGAGAAGGCTGTAGTTGGCTGCGACATAGCGGGCAAGGGGAACTGTGAGGTCAAATCTCATTGCAACGTCCCTTCCGCCGTTGTCGGTGAAGCGGAACATCTGCTTGTCAGTCTCTCCGCCGCCTTTTCCAAGGAGTACTTCCGTATACTCCAAAGCCGGAGTATCAATAGGTACAAAGCCAAACGATCTGAGTATTTTCTGGATCTTGGCCATGAGTTTCTGTCTTACGATCTCCTGCTGAGGAAGGCTGTCTCTGAAGCCCTTAAGTACTTTCGGTTCTATCATTTTCGCACCCCTGGTGTTGTCATTTTATTAGAAATTTGTTGTAATACATTCTATACAAAATAACGAATTGTTCAACGGCTATATAAATGTTTATCAGATATAAGAACGGGGCCGACGGACTGGATGCGGTTGCGCAGGTCTACTCCAAAGAGGAGAACAAAATAGATCCGAACCTCATCGACAGAAATGCCGTCAGCGTAGTAAAGAGATTAACCGGTGCAGGCTATGAAAGCTACATAGTCGGAGGTGCCGTACGAGACCTCATCCTGGGAAGGATTCCAAAGGACTTTGATGTCGCAACCGCAGCCTCTCCGAGACGGGTACATAAGCTGTTTTACAATTCCCGCATTATCGGCCGCAGATTCAGAATCGTACACATCACATACGGAGATGAGATCATAGAGGTTTCCACCTTCAGAAGCACCCGCGATCACGATTATACAAACGACAATCAGTTCGGAACAATCGAAGAGGATTGTACAAGGCGCGATTTTACAATCAACAGCCTTTACTATGATCCGATCAAAGGAAACCTGATTGATTTCAACAATGCCCTTGAGGATTTCAAGAACAAAAAGATCGTATCACTGATTCCGCTCAACAGAACATTCATCGAAGATCCTGTCAGAATGGTCAGAGCTGTCAAATACTCAGTGACAACCGGATTCAAGATTCCATTCAGACTGTCCATGGCAATAAGACATTATGCTCCGATGATAGGGCAAGTCAGTTCTTCAAGAATGACAGAGGAAGTGAACAAGATCCTTTCCTGCGGAAACTCAAGCGAGATTTTCAGCAAGCTCAACCAGTACAAGCTTCTTGTCCATATCCTTCCTGCAATGTCTGTCTACACCAGATTCCCGCAGATGTTCGACTCGTTGAAGGAACTGGATCAGATGGTGAACGATTGCAAGGATGGGAAAACTCAGCTTCCAAGAGCCAAGATGTACCTTGCCCTTGTAAGACCATTTATTGCCAAAAACGAGGAGTGGACAACACCCACAGCTGTCTTCAATGATATTCTTCGTCAGATAAAGGTGATGCTCAGTCCCATCACACCGCCTAACTATGAACTTGAGATGGCGGCATCCATGTACATGGAAGAACTTGGCATGAAGGTTCCAAAAAGCTGTATCAGACACAGAAATCCCGCTCTTGTACAGAAGCAGCAGAAAAGTGCCAAGGCTCAGCCTAAGAGAAGAAACAGAACTAAGAAAGTTAAGACCACGCCTGAACGTGCAGATTGACTTTGTGAATCAGAATTCCGCCGTATTTTTCCAGTGAATCAGCAATGAATTCCTCAAACTCAGCAATTTCCAGACCTGAGATGTTTTCAGGTGTTCTTATGTTGATATCAAGGTCATAACCTTCGTTGCTGTAGACATAAGTGACCTTGTTGACCTTCATGGTGTCGGCATATTCATTCAGACAGTGGTTGATCATCTGGGTGATTGCAGCCTCACTGATTGAAGTTTCCTCCTGCTTGCTGAATTCAGGACACACAAGGGTCTTTTCAACAGTCTGGACCTTTCTGACAAACGGAAGAAATCCCAGACGCTTCTGAAGGCCTACGCGGATTGAATCATAAACAATGGAAGGGTAGTTTCTTGTAATCTGAAGCGGGGGGACAGGAATGACATGCTTGCCTTCCGAATAACGGACACGCATTGCAGTGTCAATTTCGTCCTTGGTCGCAATGTCCTCGATATGGATGGTCTGGGACGGGTCGGGGAGGTTGAGCCTTCTTGCAATCTTGGTGGCCATTTTCTCAGATGTTCCGATAATCAGAATCTTATGAAAACGCTCCGTCTGAAGGGCATTTAAGACTTCCTGGTGATGATCCGGGTCCTGAAACAGGGCACGCTTTACGGCTGTAAGGAAGTTGGATTCCTGCTTTGCGCTCTTTCCGGCCAGAATCTTATCATTCTTGATAAGAAGACCGTCATCCACGATGAGAGGAATATGATATTTGTCGGCTACAAGCTGGGCACGGAAGCTTTTTCCTGTGCCGCTTCTACCTACCAAAGCGTATACTTTGACAGGCGGATTTCTGTAGATACCCAACTTTGAAAGCAAATTCATGTTTAAATAATAAGTAAAATACAGTAGAATGTGAAGAAGATTTTCTTTGGAGGACAGTTGTGAAACTTGCGACTTTCAAGAAGGGTGGTGTCCATCCTTCAGATATGAAAAGCCTTTCCAACACCCAACCGATTGTAAGGTTCCCCATACCAGCAGAATTGGTTGTTTCCATGTCCCAGCATCTGGGTGCACCGGCAACAGCTTTGAAGGCAGTAGGGGATCATGTGTCTAAAGGTGAGAAGATAGGTCAGGCTTCCGGTTTCATCTCGGCTGATGTCCATAGCCCTGTTGACGGCACAGTCACGGCCATCAGAAAGGTAACTATGGCAAACAGCGTTTGCTGCGATGCATTGGTCATCAAACCGGATGACACTCAGACAGATCCGTTCACAGTTCGTCGTGATTACAGCTCTATGTCAAGCGCCGATCTTCTTGCTGAAATCAAGGACAAAGGTATTGTCGGTCTTGGAGGTGCTACATTCCCGGCACACGTGAAAATGACCATTTCTCCGGGAAAAACCGTAGAGAATCTTGTCATCAACGGTGTTGAATGTGAGCCTTACCTTACTGCAGACCATCGCCTCATGCTTGAAAAGCCTTATGAGGTGCTTGAGGGCGTCATGATCTGCCGCAGCATCCTCAATCCCAAGAACACCATCATCGGTATCGAGGCCAACAAGATGGATGCAGTTGCAGTTCTTGAGCAGGTCATCAAGGAAAAAGGCTATCCCATCACCGTCATGCCTCTGAAGATGAAATATCCCCAGGGTGATGAGAAACAGCTTCTCAAATCTACAATCAACAGGGAGATTCCTTCTGGAAAGCTTCCTCTGGATGTAGGTGCTGTTGTTGTCAACGTGGGAACTGCCTATGCCATTTTCAACGCTATTGTATATTCAAAGCCGCTTATTGAAAGAATCGTCACTGTTTCAGGTGAGTGCATCAATAAACCGTGCAACCTCATAGCTCCGATTGGAGTTAAGGTAAGCGATCTGATTGCCTTTGCAGGCGGCTTTAAGACAGAGCCGGATAAGATCATCTCCGGCGGTCCCATGATGGGTTTTGCCTTCTTTGACGAGGAAACTCCCATTGCAAAGGGCACAAGCGGAATTCTTGCAATCACAGACAAGAAGAGCTATGTCAAAACCGCATGTCTCAGCTGCGGACGCTGTGTTGCTGCATGTCCTATCGGACTTCAGCCCACAAAACTGTATGCACTGATTACCCATGGCAGATATGAAGATGCCATGAAGAACAACCTTATGGACTGTAAGGAATGCGGATGCTGTTCCTACAGCTGTCCGGCACATCTGGACCTTGTCCACGCCTTCAAGACCGGAAAGAAGATGGGGAGGAAGAAATGAGACGAGTATCTTCATCACCGCATTTCCACAGCGGAGCAAGCACCAGCAACATCATGTACAGCGTTGCAGCAGCTCTTACTCCTTCATGCATCTGGGGTATTTATGTATTCGGCTTCAGAGCATTGGCGGTTCTGCTTGTCAGCATCGTCTGTGCTGTTCTGACTGAATATCTTCTCGGAAGAATCAGTAAGGAAATGACAATCTGTGACGGATCTGCTCTGGTTACAGGTATCCTTGTTGGTATGAACATGAGCCCGACAATTCCTCTGTTCATTCCGGCCATTGCTTCAGTATTTGCCATTGCCGTTGTCAAATGGACGTTCGGAGGTCTGGGAGCCAACTGGGCCAACCCGGCCATTGCAGGAAGAGTTTTTGTATTCTTCTCATTCTCTTCCGTAATGAGCTCCTTCAAGCTTCCAAGAACGCTTGAGGCAGTTGATATGGTAAGTTCGGCAACTCCGCTTTCACTTGTTAAGACAGTTCTTTCTGCAGGTGAGTCGTCAGGTCTTACAAGCCTCCAGATTCTTGCAAACAACGGCTATATGGCAACACCGTTTGCACAGAAGATCCAGGCTGCAACAGGAATCAGCGCCTATAACGTAGATGCGTTTTTGGGTAACATCCCAGGCTGTATCGGAGAGGTTTCAAAGATCCTCCTTATTGCAGGTGGAATTTATCTGCTTTGCAGAAAGATAATTACCTGGCACATTCCTGTGTCATATCTTGGAATCTATGCCATTTTGACATGGATTTTCGGCGGAGTTCCTTATGGTCTTGGTTTCTTCCACGGAGAGGTTCTTTCGAATCTTCTCAGAGGAGGATTGATTCTTGGTGCACTGTTTATGGCAACTGATATGGTCACAAGCCCGATTACCCACAAGGGTATGCTGATTTTCGGTGCAGGCTGTGCATTCTTCACATTCCTGTTCAGAACCTTCGGTTCCCTTCCGGAGGCAACAAGCGTTGCGATTCTGATAATGAACATCGTTACTCCTACAATCGACAGATTCTGTATTCCAAAGCGTTTCGGTGAGGAGGTCAAGCAATGAAATATGTAAAGACCGCCTTGATTCTTGCCGCAATCTGCGCTGTGGCTGCTTTTGTTCTTGCAACACTCAACATGGTCACAGAGCCGGCAATCGAAAAGTATGAAGAGCAGAAGGTTGTTTCAGCACTGGAGTCTGTTTCCAACGGAATGGACATCGGTGATATGAAATCTGTTGATGACGGCTATGTGACATACATGTATCCGCTTACCAAGAACGGAAAGACAAGCGGTTATATTCTGGGTCTCACGTCTATCAGATACGGCGGAG
>JAGBRG010000127.1 GCA_017632495.1 Spirochaetales bacterium | reverse complement strand
ATGCAAACGAGGCCTACAGGGTTGTGAACCTGGATCACAAGTGCCGCATGCAACAAGTCGGTGAAGGCTGGTTTAAAACTGAGGATGATGTCCCAAAACAGGCAATCTCAATGCTTCCTAAACAGATTATGGCTTGTAAGGCTATTTTTTCGGTTGTTCCGCACGCAGTAAAGGCCAAGGCCGTCTATGATACAATCACTCAGAAAGTGAACAATATGGTTCCCGCCACACTGCTCAAGACCCATCCTGAGTGGTACTTGTACATAGACGACGATGCAGCTTCGATGCTGATTAAATAAGTACTAATCTAACTCTCAGAAGAAGAACTGGAAAGCCACGTAGCAGGCATATATCAGAAGAAGAACTATGCCCTGATATCTTCTCAGCTTCTTTGTGCACAGAGCCGGAATTGTCATGAACGCCATGACGAACAGCATCACGGGAATATCAACAACAAGCGATGCGTTGCGTCCGGCCAGAAGCTTGTCCGCAGGGATATTGAACGGCTGGATTGTGATTGCCATTCCGCTTACAAGAACCAGATTGAATAAATTGGCTCCGACGATGTTTCCCAAAGACAGGGCGGCATGGCCCTTGACCAGCGATGTGATGGCAGTGACAAGCTCAGGAAGAGATGTTCCCAGCGCGATGAACGTCAGTGCTATTACAGACTCCGGAACTCCGAATCCTGCTGCGATGATCTTTCCGTTGTCCACAAGAAGCTTTGCACCTACAGCGATTACGGCCGCACCCAGAATCAAAAACAGAATGTCTTTCCAAAGCGGGTTTTCCTTGAATTCGTCATCCTCACTGTCCATGACCAGCTTTCCGCTGAAAGCCTGTCTGACGGTAAGAGCCATGTAGATTACGAAAATGGAAAGAAGGATGATTCCGATTACTCTTGAGAAGTAACCTGTTGTATAAGCTACGCCGCAATAAAGAAGAGCTGCGATGAAGAAGAAGATGACAGGAGTTCTGAATGTTCTTGTATCCACATCTGCAGAAGCCTTTGCGGCGATTGTGATTGCAGAAATCAGTGCTGTGTTGCAGATAATCGATCCTATTGCGTTTCCATATGCCGTCTGGCTCTGTCCTACAGCTGCTGCTATGGATGAGACCATAACCTCAGGAATTGTCGTTCCGATTGAAACAACGGTGGCACCGATCAGGATTTCGGGAATATGATAGCGGTGTGCAATACCTACGGCACCGTCGACGAACCAGTCGCCTCCTTTGATTAGAAGGACGAATCCGATAAGAAACAGGATTATTGCTTTGATCATCTGAATCTCCATTACAATGGTCTTGAAAACATTCTAATGGAAATGTAAATCTATTGGTAGATATAAATGGAGAGGGTTTATGGACAGAAACAGAATCAGCGTAATCTATGGAAAAGATCCCTTTGAGATGGCTACAAAGCTCATGCAGGACTGTGATCTTGCATCGATGATCGGCGACAAGAGCAAGAAAATCGCAATCAAGCCGAACCTTATTACATCCACCACGGCAGACCACGGGGCTGTGACACATCCTGAAATCGTAATTGCAATAATCGAGTACCTTCAGGGCCACGGCTTTGAGAACATCAAGATAATTGAAAGCTCCTGGGTCGGCGACAACACAAAGCGCGCCTTCTCCGTCAACGGCTACAACCAGATTTCCGCCAAATACAACGTGCCCCTTGTGGACGTCAAGCAGGACTCCTACAATCTTGTCAATGTCGAGGGCATCAAAATCGAGATTTCCAAAGAAGCTCTTGGCACAGACTTTCTTATCAACGTTCCTGTTTTGAAAGGACATTGTCAGACACTGATGACTTGCGCCCTGAAGAACATGAAGGGAATCCTTTCGGACCGCAGTAAACGTGCTTTTCACTCCATGGGCCTTCACAAGCCCATTGCTGCCCTGAACAAGGCCAAGAAGCAGGACTTTATCCTTGTAGACAACATCAACGGCGATCTGGACTTCGAGGAAGGTGGAACTCCTGTGTACACCTACAGGATGCTTGCAGGAGTGGATCCTCTTCTGATGGACTGCTTCTGCGCAACCCAGATCGGATTCGCACCGAGCGAGATAGGCTACATCCGCTATTCCAAGCAGATGGGAGTGGGAAGCACTGATCTTTCAAAGCTCGAGGTCAAGGAGCTGAACCAGGCCATCTGCATTCCATCAAGATCCACAGGACGCGCACGGTCTTTGGAAAGATACACAGAACATGACTCAGCCTGTTCTGCCTGCTATGCAAATCTCATCAATGCTCTTGCCAGAATGGATGAGAACCGCACCCTTGATGAGGCAATGGACAAAATCCCTAACGGCAAAGTCTGCATAGGGCAGGGCTTCAAGGGAAAGATCCTTGATGCCTTCGGCGTAGGCAACTGCACCAAGGGCTGCTCCAAGAATGTTCCCGGCTGCCCTCCCATGGCATCGGCCATCAGAGATAAACTGGAAAACCTGTAATCTATGCAAACTCCCAGGAGCTGAGAAGAAAGCCCGGGATAACGACAATTGCAAAGAATGCCCAGCTGACCAGGGTGAAGGTCTT
>JAGBRG010000012.1 GCA_017632495.1 Spirochaetales bacterium | reverse complement strand
CTTTCAATCAGATCTCCTATGTTTGCACTGATGCTGACACAGACGCCCAGAAGGATTCTGTACAAAACGCTGATGTAGGGGAGGTTGTCCTTGAAAAGCGCATAATAGCCGAAAGACAGGGCTATTGTTGAAATGAAGCTTCCTATAAAGCCTGCAAGGCTCTTGTTGGGACTTACTTTGACAACGCCTTTGTTGTTCTTTCCGAAAAGACGGCCGAAGACGTAGGCGAAAATATCATTTCCGAAGGCAAGAACCAAGAACATCATCACAGCATAGCTTGTGATGCCTTCTATTGCCAAAAGCTTCAGGAAAAATGATGCCAAATAACCTGGGTAGGTGATTAGAAGGGCATTCTTTCCTGCGCGCTCTAAGGATTGCTTGAAGTTATCTTTCTCTCCCGCCTTTATCTCAATCATGAAGGACAGAAGAAGCAGAGCCACATACACAAGATCGGGAATCTGTGAATTGAAGTTCATAATGCCCTGAAGATACTGCACCATAGGAAGGATGAAAGAAAGATATCCTATTGGTGTGACCTTACCGAAAAGCATTTTGCTCATCTCAAGGCTGCCGACAAAAGTCATGGCCAGGATGAAGATGCTGAATGCAATGAAGTTGTACTGCGGAACAAAGAAAATCATTCCAAGCAGCACAGGTACACCGAGGAAGACTGTAATTAGTCTGTCTCTAAGGTTTTTCTCCATTACTTGGCAAGTCCTCCGAACTTCCTCACACGGTTTGATAATGCATCAAGGCACATCTTAAGCTGCGCCTCTCCCCAATCGGGCCACAGGTCATCAATGGCCAGGAACTCTGCATATGCACTGTCCCAAAGCATGAAATTGCTGAGCCTCAGCTCTCCTGCGCTTCTTGCAATCATGTCGGGTGCAGGAATCTGCGGCAGGTCCAGATTGGCCTGTATGTCTTCTATTGTAATCGGTTTTCCCGGATTTTTCTCAATGAATCTGTTGCAGGCACGCTTAATTTCATCCTGCCCGCCGTAGTTGATAGCAAGCACGACTGTCAGCGTCTTGCAGTCTTTTGTGTACTCCACAGTCTTTCTGATGCCTTCCTTTGCATCATCCGGAAGAACGTCCATATCTCCTCTGACAAGAATCCTAATATCGTTGCTCTTGTAAAAATTCATCTCTCCCGGAAGCTTTTTGGCCAGAAGGCTCATAAGGTACTTAACTTCCTGGGGCGGACGTCTCCAGTTTTCAGTGGAAAAGACGTAGAGTGTTATGTAGTCTATTTTTAATTTGATGGCAGCAAGGACAACTCTCTTGGATGCCTTAAGGCCCTCAAGGTGTCCCGCCGCCCTCGGAAGTGACCGTTGGGTAGCCCAACGGCCGTTTCCGTCCATTATCAGTCCGAGATGCATCAGATCTCCATTATCTCCTTCTCCTTGGCTGCCTGAAGATCGTTGATCTTGGCAATGTGGGAGTCGGTCATTTTCTGGAGCTTTGTCTCTCCTTCCTTCTGCTCATCTTCTGAGATCAGACCGTCTTTCTGAAGCTTCTTGATATCCTCCATTCCGTCACGTCTGATGTTGCGGATGGCGACTCTGCTGTTTTCGGCAAGGGTCTTGGACTGCTTAGCAAGCTCCTTTCTTCTGTCCTGTGTGAGAGGAGGGAAGTTGATTCTGAGAAGCTTTCCGTCGTTTGACGGGTTGAATCCCAGATCGCTCTTCTGAATTGCTTTCTCGATGATGCTGAGAAGACTCTTGTCCCAAGGCTGGATGACAACAAGTCTTGCTTCAGGGACTGAGATTGATGCCACCTGATTCAGCGGTGTCTCCTGTCCGTAGTAGTCGACACGGACCTTGTCGAAAATGGCTGCAGATGCTCTGCCTGTTCTCAGTGCCAGATAGTCTGTCTCAAGAGCGCTGACGCTCTTTTTCATTCTGTCTTCGCAATTTGCCAATACCTGCTGCATTGTTATCTCCTGTTTTAGGCCTTAAGAAACAGGCCGCCCATAAGGACGGCCTGAATTGCTTGAAAAATTATGCTCCTGCGAGGAATCTCTCGTAAGAAACGATCTTGACGTCTGAGCCGTTCTCCTTGTTGAACTTGGCAAGGAGCTGAGCAACTGACAGACCGTCATCGTTGGAAATCTGGAAAATCTGGTCGAGCAGGCAGATTTCTGCATAGTGCTTCTTAAGCTTTCCTGTGACGATTCCCTCGAGAACCTTCTCCGGCTTGTTCTTGAGCTTCTCATCTGAAGCAACCTGTGCGCGGAAAATCTCGAGCTGCTTTGCCTCATAGTCCTTCGGGACATCGCAGTCGCAAAGGTACATCGGGGAAGCTGCGCAGACATGCATTGCAGTGTTGAATGCGAATGTCTTGAAAGCTTCTGTTGCGAAGATGTCCTTCTTGGATGCTGCGAACTTTACCCGAACACCG
>JAGBRG010000126.1 GCA_017632495.1 Spirochaetales bacterium | reverse complement strand
GGACTTCCGATTATACAAGAATCTACATCGGAATCGGACGGCCACAGGAAGGTGTGAGCGTTGTAGATCATGTGTTGGGACGTGAGACTGAAACAGAGAGAAAAAAGATTCTGGACAGCGCTGTGGATGATGCGGCAAAAGCTATCGTCAAACTTATAAACGGAGCCTCAGTGGGGGATGTTCAGCTTGAATTCAATAGAAAAGGTATTCTCTGAGGCCATCGTTCAATACTTAAAAGACGACTCAAAAGTCCTTGTGGCTTTCTCCGGAGGCTGCGATTCTCTGGCCCTTCTGGTCTTGTGTTCAAAGGTCCTGGGACCCGAACGGACCAAGGCTGTCTATGTGAATCACAACTTAAGAGAAAGAGCTGAGCTTGAAAGAGAGATTGAACTTAATAAGGACAACTGCAAAAAGCTCGGCCTTGATCTGATTGTAAGGACCTTGGACAAAGGAAGGGTCAAAAGCCTTAGCTTCGTCAGAAAGGGCGGAACCGAGGATGCTGCAAGAGCCTTAAGGTATGAGGTCCTTGAGGATGAGAGAAGAAAAAACGGCTGTGATCTTATTCTTACAGCCCATCACAAGGACGATCAGATTGAGACAGTCGTAATGCACCTCAGAAGCGGGTCTCCCATGACATCGCTAAGGGGGATCTCTGATTATGATGAAAAGCGCCACCTTCAGAGACCTCTTCTCGGGTTATCAAGGCAGGATCTTGAGTCCTATCTCAAAAGCCTTGGCTTTAGCTGGAGTATCGATTCCACCAATGCGGATGAAAGCTTTAAAAGAAACGAGCTTAGAAACACCATCATCCCCAATGCTGAAAAAACCTGGCCTGACTTTGAAAAAGAAATTCTTAATCTGAAGACCCAGGCAAAAAAGGCATTTGAAGAAGCAAAGCTTGTAAAGTCGGACTGCGATTCAATCTATTTGTATGAACTGAAAGAAAGGGACCTTACTGGCAGAGTCCTTGCCCTCTATGACCTGTGGGACAGTGTCTTTGATAACAAGGACCTTCCTATGACGCTTCTTGACAGAGTCCTTGATGCAATCCATGAGGGTAGGGATTGCTGCGTGGGTTCCAATCTGGCGGTCTTTCACATCTATCGCGGAAGTCTTTATCTTCAGAATCCGGGACAGGATGTGGAATTCAGTGAATTCTCACAGCTTCTGGACGTTAGTGAAAAACAGACTGTAAGACTTCCGGGGAACATGACTCTGACAGTAGGGGCAGAGGATGAAAACCCGCTTGCACTAAGGATTGACAGCAGTATGTTTTCGGGCAGAGTCAGAATCCGCTTTGCAAAAGAAGGGGATTTCATCCGTCTGAAGGATGGCAAAAAGATGGTTCTGAGGCTACTTCAGGATATGAAGATTCCACCTCATCTCAGAGCCAAAGTGCCTGTCATCGAAGATGAGAAAGAGCTTTGTGCGGTCTTCGGGTCTGTTTTCGGAGGCAAAGATAGAATTTGTGTGAAGTTCAGAACTTCTCTTGCCCCAAATGATTTTCCTTTATATATTGTGACTAAAGGCTGAATTTCTATGGATAAGAACGACAAAGAGAGGGAGATCGGAAACGAAACTCCCGAGATTAAGAAAGAGGAAGGCCAGACTCCCGCTGGCAACGAAGACGCCAAGTCCTTCTGGAAGGAAAAACCTTTCGATGAGATGCAGCATGTCAAACCTGACAGCTTTGCGGGCATAGAGGCAGGACCCTCAAAAGACGATAAGAAATCGGACAACCAGAGCAAGAAGAACGATCCGGACTCCTACTGGAGACCCAGAAATTCTTCCGGCAGAGGTGGTTCCAATCAGGGTGGGGACAGACCGAACAGAAATATGGCCGACGGAAACGGCCCGTTCGGAAATAAGAGAAGCAGAATCGGGATGATTATCTTCATCGCAATTCTTGCTCTGTTTGCACTTACCCTTCTCACATCGAACAACACAGCAACCGAGGTTTCATACTCGTCCTTCAAGTCTGCCGTAAACAGCGGCAAGATTGCCAGGGCTAACGTCAAGAACAACTCGGTTGTCCTTTTCGTCACCAACGACGGAAATGAATACAGGACAAAGATTCCTTATCCAGATGACAATCTGCTCCCTCTTTTAGAGAGCAAGGGTGTTGAGATTGTCGGATCCGATGCGGATATCTCTATTCTGGCAATTGTCCTTGAGCTTCTCCCGTGGGTGATTTTCATCGGCTTTACAATCATGCTTCTGCGTCAGACTTCCGGCAGCGGACAGATGATGCAGTTCGGAAAGAGCCATGCAAAGCAGTATACGGACAAGGAAATCAAGATCACATTCAAGGACGTAGCCGGCCAGAAAGAGGCCAAGTACGAGCTTGAGGAGGTTGTCGAATTCCTTAAGAATCCCAAGCGCTATGCTGATATCGGAGCAAAGATTCCCAAGGGAGTTCTTCTTGTAGGACCTCCGGGAACCGGTAAGACCCTTATTGCAAAGGCTGTGGCAGGAGAGGCAGGAGTCTCGTTCTTCCACACAAGCGGTTCTGACTTTGTTGAAATGTTCGTCGGAATGGGTGCTGCCCGTGTCAGAGATCTCTTTGACCAGGGAAGAAAGCACGCTCCTTGTATCCTCTTCATCGATGAGATTGATGCAGTCGGAAGATCCAGAGGAAGCGGACTTGGCGGTGGCCACGATGAAAGAGAGCAGACTCTGAACCAGATTCTGGTTGAGATGGACGGATTTGACACCACAACAGGCGTCATTGTCATTGCAGCTACAAACCGTGCCGATGTCTTGGATCCGGCTCTTCTCAGACCGGGCAGATTCGACAGACAGGTTGCTATCACACTTCCTGATATCAACGAGAGAGAGGATATTCTCAAAATCCATGCTTCACATGTCAAAACAGATCCTTCTGTTGACCTGAAGAGAATCGCAAGAGCTACACCTGGAGCTTCCGGAGCTGATCTTGCCAACCTTGTCAACGAGGCAGCTTTGTTTGCAACAAGACAGAACCGCAAGAAGGTCACAATGGCTGACTTTGAGCAGGCCAGAGACAAGATGGTTCTGGGTGTTGCCAAAAAGAGCCATGTCATGACACCGGAGGACAAGCTTCTTACCGCATATCATGAAAGCGGACATGCTCTTCTTTTCTACTATCTGCCTGATATTGATCCCCTGTACAAGGTTACGATCATTCCTCACGGAAATGCAGGCGGAGTCACGATGGGACTTCCTGAAAACGATCAGTCCTACATGAAAAAGAGCTCTCTCTTGAGCCACATCAAGATGGCAATGGGCGGCTATATTGCTGAAAAGATTCTGAACGGACAGACCTCAACAGGTCCCAGCGCAGACATTAAGCAGGCTACTGAGATTGCCCGCAGAATGGTCACAGAGTGGGGTATGAGCGACCTTGGCTTCATCAGCCTGGGATCTGAGGGTGAGCCTCTGTTCCTGGGTCG
>JAGBRG010000125.1 GCA_017632495.1 Spirochaetales bacterium | reverse complement strand
GTCGGTTTTAAAAGCTCTTCTTCCCTGAAAAACGGTAACATACTGTGCAGTTTACTTTGCAAAGGGTTGTTCTTGCAATTATCAACGGTAAAACAACCGTAAAACTGTCGCATTTCTGTTGCAATGATAACATTTTGAAGCTTTGGTGTTGCAAAAATGTTGATTGCTATTGCATGTGTTTTTCGATTGATGATAGTATTGTCGGCATCTGTACATTTATATAAGTAAGGGAGTTTTGAATTGTTTAAGTACATTGTCAAACGAATCCTACTGGCCCTTGTCACGATTCTGATAATCTGTCTGATTACATTCTTCGTGATGCATGCTGTGCCAGGCGGACCTTTCAACAGAGAGAAGGCACTTTCTCAGGCTACGATCGATGCTCTGAACGCTCGTTATGGTCTGGACAAGCCTCTGTTCACACAGTTCATCAACTACATGAAGAATCTGCTTCATGGTGACTTTGGTGTCTCTCTCAAGAACGGTCGTGAAATCAGTGCAATCATCGCAGAATCATTTCCGATTTCCGCACGTTTAGGTCTTACCGCCATGCTTTTTGCACTTACATTCGGTATTGTGCTTGGAAGTACGGCCGCTATTATGAGAAACAGGCTGCCCGACAGAATCATTGTTTTCTTCTCGACTCTGTTCACAGCTGTTCCGAGCTTTGTTCTTGCCACGCTGCTTCTTCTTGTCTTCTCCATCAAGCTGGGTTGGGTCCCTGTCTGGAGCGCAAATGAGACGCATTACCTGCTTCCCGTCATGGCTCTGGCTGCATATCCTATGGCCTATACCACAAGACTTGCAAAGACCAGCATGCTTGATGCACTTGGACAGGACTATATCAGAACAGCCAAATCAAAGGGTGTTGCAAGATGGAAGGTCATATTCAAGCATGCCCTGAAGAACTCCCTGATTCCGGTCATCACCTATGCCGGACCACAGATTGCCTACATCATCACAGGTTCCATGGTTGTCGAGACTGTCTTCACAGTCGGTGGAATCGGAACCAAGTTCGTCAGCGGAATCAACAACCGCGACTATACACTGATTATGGCCACGACCATCTTCCTTGCAACGCTGATGGTCATCGCAACACTCATCTGCGACCTTCTTTACAAGCTCGTGGATCCGAGAATCAAGTACGAGTAAGGAGGGCGATATGAATCTCAGAATCAGAAGAGATGAAAACGGAAATCCAAAGAAGTCGCCTTTCAGCGTACAGATGGACCTTTCCAAGTTCAATTCAGCCATGTTCGAAAAGGCATCCGATGAAGAGAAGAGTCAGCAGGATGTTATGAGCGAAAGCACAACGTTCTTCAAGGACGGAATGCGTAAGCTCTTCAAGAATCCCCTTGCTGTGGGAAGCATCATCGTCCTGAGCCTTATTCTTCTTCTCATCATTTTCGCACCGCTATTTGTCCCATACCGCTATGAGGAAATCCTCTCTGTCAACGGTGTCAGAGACAAGGGTGCAAAGAACCTGGCTCCTTTCACATATTCAAAACTCGAACAACAGTATATCGAAGCCGGCGGAACAAGATTCCCACACATCTTCGGAACGGACGAGCAGTGCCGTGACTACTTCATAAGAGTAATCTACGGAACCCGTGTTTCCCTGGTTGTCGGATTCTTCGCCAGTATTATCGTCCTGATCATCGGAATGCTTTACGGAAGCATCTCAGGCTATCTGGGAGGCAAGGTCGACCTTGTGATGATGAGAATCGTAGACATAATCTACTCGCTGCCCGACATGCTGATAATCATTTTGCTTTCAGTTGTCCTGCAGACGATACTCCAATTCACCCCGGGATCATTTCTTGATTCTCTGGGAACGAACATGATCTCCCTGTTCATAGTCTTCGGACTTCTGTACTGGGTTGGAATGGCACGACTTATCAGAGGTCAGATTCTTTCCATCAAGCAGAACGAGTACATTCTGGCCGCAAAGTCCATCGGAGCTCCGACCGGAAGGATCATCACACGTCACATTCTGCCGAACTGCCTGTCTGTCATAATCATTTCAACAGCGCTGCAGATTCCTTCGGCTATTTTCACTGAAAGCTATCTGAGCTTTGTCGGACTCGGTGTCCAGGCACCGATGCCGTCGCTGGGATCTCTGGCTAACTCCGCCCGCGGAGGCCTTCAGAGCAACTCTTACAAGCTCCTGTTCCCGGCACTCATGATTTGTCTCATAGTCCTGAGCTTCAACCTTTTAGGTGATGGTCTCAGAGATGCGTTCGACCCGAAGTTGAGGAAGTAGTATGGCAGAAGCAAAGAAAAAGGAAAACGTACACCTTCTCAGCGTACAGGATCTTCACACATCGTTCTTCACCGATTCCGGTGAGGTCCATGCCGTAAACGGTGT
>JAGBRG010000011.1 GCA_017632495.1 Spirochaetales bacterium | reverse complement strand
GATGCTGCTCTGGATTATCATGTTGGACAGCGAGAACAGAAGTCCCTGGATTCCCGCAGGAAGGCCGTTATAGATGATTCCCCTCAGGGCATACTTTTCAATCTTCATCTTCTTGAACTCAAGGTGGCACCAGCCCTGGTCCTTGTGGAGAATGTGCCCGAGAACAAGCATAGATGCCAGGTTGGAAATAGCCGTCGCCATTGCGACGCCCTCGACAGACATCTTCAGAGACAGCACGAAGAAGAGGTTCAGAAGGACATTGAGACGGCCAGTTACGGTCAGAACGGCAAGCGGGGTCTTTGTGTCGCCCTTTGCCCTGAAAACCGAGATGAGAAAGTTCGTGACCGACATGAACGGTACGCCCAGGCAGTAGATTTTTGTGTAAAGTGTGGCCAGTTCAAGAATGTGGCCCTTGTCTCCGAGAAGAATAAGGATTCTCCTGCCCAGAAAAAGACCCAACACCATGGCGATGATGCCTGAGACTATTCCTACCATCATGGAAGTATGCACGGCGTGAGTGGTCTTTTTCTCGTTGCGCTCTCCGATGGCTCTTGCGACCATGACGCTGGAACCTACCGCAAAGCCCATGAAGAGATGGGTGATTCCGTTCACCATGGCCGTTGTGGTTCCGATTGAGCCTATTGCTCCCTCTACGTTGGAAAGTCCGACAACCACCATATCCGCAGCGTTATATAGGTTTTGCAGGAGGTTTGTCAGTACAAGAGGCAGTACAAATGCAAATATCTTCCCCAAAAGCGGACCGTGAAGCAGATCCGTGTCTTTCATTCTCATTTCATTTGCTATATTATTAATAAATCGTTTGAATGGATATACATTAAAGCGAACTGCAGTTGAAATATTCAGAGGTGATCGGGTTATGAAATCTATCAGAGACATATATAAAATCGGAAAGGGCCCTTCCAGCTCCCACACAATGGGACCGGGGTTCGCCGCGGGAATCTTCAAAGAGCACCACAAGGATGCGGATTCTTTCAAGGCTATTTTGTACGGAAGCCTTGCAAAAACCGGAGTGGGGCACGGAACAGACAGGGTTCTGGTTGATACTTTCAGTCCGGTTCCTGTTGAGGTAGTCATTTCCAAAGAGGATCCCGAAGACCTCAAGCACCCCAATACACTTGATCTGATTGCAATTAAAGACGGTGAAGAAGTTGCCAGACAGCGCTACATCAGCATCGGAGGCGGAGACATAATCGTCGACGGACACAGAGGTCCGGTAAAAAAGGAAGAGGATGTCTATCTTGAAAACTCGTTTGCCGAAATCAAGCAGTTCTGTGCCTTCAGATATGTGAATCTTGACGAGTATATCGAGCTGAGCGAAGGAAAGGAAATCTGGGACTTTCTGGGAGAAGTCTGGAAGGCCATGGAACAGGAAGTTGAAGAAGGTCTTTCCAAGACCGGAGAACTTCCAGGTCCGCTTCATGTACAGAGAAAGGCCAAGTTCCTTCATGAGCAGGTTCCCCAGAACAAGCACGCAGAGCTTGTGGAATCACAGCTTGTCTGCTCTTATGCATATGCTTGTAGCGAACAGAATGCCGATAACGGAACAGTAGTTACTGCTCCGACCTGTGGTTCCTGCGGAGTTCTTCCTGCAGTTCTGTATTATCTGAAGCACAAGAGAAGGCTCTCCACCGATAAGATTGTCAGGGCCTTGGGTGTTGCAGGACTTTTCGGAGAACTTGCTAAGCGTAATGCTTCGGTTTCCGGTGCAGAATGCGGATGCCAGGCTGAAATCGGAGTTGCTTGCTCAATGGCGGCAGCCGCCGCAGGCTATGCGTTCGGGTACAACACGGACCAGATCGAGTATGCCGCAGAAGTTGCCCTTGAGCACCATCTTGGTCTTACCTGTGATCCTATCTGCGGCCTTGTACAGATTCCTTGTATCGAGAGAAACGCTGTTGCCGCAATGAGGGCTATAAATGCTGCAAACATCGCATACTTTCTGACAGGTACAAGAAATATCAGCTACGATATGGTCTTAAAGAGCATGTATTACACAGGCCTTGATATGAACCAGCGCTACAGGGAAACCTCGGAAGGCGGTCTTGCAAAGGCTTATTCAAGACGCGGTTAAAGACTCTTATTTATTGTCTTTTTTCTTTTTTAATTTGACAGTTGTAACCAACTTGTCAAATTCCGTTGTATCCAATATAGTATACGAAGTTATAACGTATGAAGAACTAAGGTGGAATTATGGCTGATAAAAGAAAACACAATCCTATCCCATGGGATTTTCTTGATGAATTCAGAGGAGAAGGCAAGCTTTTCAACGCACAGTGGCCGACTCTGAAAGAGCTTTTTGATATCACAACCACAAGATATCCGAACAACAAGGCTTTTGAGGCCTTTGCTCCGACTCATGTAGTCTATACATATTCACAGGCCAGAGAAATCATCGTTAAGGTTGCCAACAAGCTTTATGAGCTTGGTGTCAGACATGGTGATAAGGTCGGTCTTACCGGAAAGAACAGTCCTGAATGGGCTTTGGCATACTTTGCCATTGCATATGCAGGAGCCATCATTGTTCCTGTTGACTATTCCCTCTCAGAGGAAGTTATTACAAACCTGATGGGCTTTGCAGATACAAAGGTTCTTTTTGCAGACCATGAGAAGATTGACAACATCAAGCTGGACATCCCCAAGATTGCTCTTGAGGGAGACGGCGAGAACAGCATCTACAAGATGCAGAGCTCAGAGAAACATGACATCCAGTACGCAACAAGCAAGGAGCTTGCCGCAATCATGTTCACAAGCGGAACAACCGGAACCCCCAAGGGAGTCATGCTTTCACATGAGAACTACGTTTCCGACTGCTACCAGGCACAGGGAAACATGAATATCTACAGCGACGATGTCTTCTACGCACTTTTACCGATTCACCACGCATATACAATGCTGGCAGTTTTCATCGAGTCAGTTTCAGTCGGTGCAAACTGT
>JAGBRG010000124.1 GCA_017632495.1 Spirochaetales bacterium | reverse complement strand
CGACCTTATTTCCTCGTAGAACTCATCGTATGTGGTGCACAGTCTAAGTTCGGGCTCTTCGTTGAGGATGTTCTGAGGGGCTCTGAAAAGACAGCCCTTGTCAGCCTTGTGAATCATGGTCAGATCGTTGTAGCTGTCTCCGGCTGCGAAGGTTCTGAAGTTCATCTGACGGAAGGCATCAATGGCCTTGCGCTTTCCGTCCTGCTGTCTGAGCCTCATGCCGGTGAGCATTCCCCTGTGGTCAACCACAAGGCTGTTACAGAGAATCGTAGGCCAGCCGAGCTGTTTCATCAGAGGTTTTGCAAATTCCGTGAATGTGTCAGAAAGGATAACCACCTGAGTGATTTCACGAACCTTGTCCAGAAACTCCCTTGCTCCGTCCAGGGGGCGGATTGTGGCTATGACATCCTGGATATCCTTAAGTGTGAGATTATGGTCTTCCAGAATTCCCATGCGGTACTTCATCAGCTTGTCGTAATCAGGCTCCTCTCGGGTTGTGATTCTCAGCTCGGGGATTTTTGTCTTTTCGGCGAATGCGATCCAGATTTCAGGAACAAGAACACCTTCAAGGTCCAGACAGACTATTTCCATAACAGACTCCTTTTCAGATTCCAAGTACGGAAAGTACGTACTTCAGGATGTTTTCCCTGTCGATAACATCATCGTGAAGGGCTTTTTTGCTTTCAAGAGAACTCAGGTTCCTGGGTACAGGGACACCGGTCTTCAGATTAATCGCCTTGATCTGCTCGAACTCACTTCCTTTCACCTCAAGTCCGATTGCCTCGGAAACCGGGGTGGGGAACTTGTAAGGCGATGCTGTTGAAAGGACAACAGTGGGAACATTGTCCTTCATGTCCTTTCTGTAGTCATCTGCCACCTTCATTCCCACTGCGGTATGTGGATCGCACAGATAGCTGTCTTTCCTGTACACATCTCCGATAGTCCTGATGGTCTCTTTTTCAGTACAGGAGTAGGAACGGAAGGTCTCTCTGATAACTTCCATGTACTTTTCGTCGACCTTGAAGATGCCCTCAGAGGAAAGGTCAGCCATCCATTTTGAGACAACGGATGCATTACAGCCCGAAGCAAGGAATAAAAGCCTTTCCAGATTTGACGATACAAGGATGTCCATGGAAGGGGAGCTTGTTCTGTAAAACGGTCTTCTCTTGTCATAGACGCCTGTTCTGATGAAATCCGTCAGGACTTTGTTCTCGTTGGAGGCACATACCAGATTTCTTACAGGAAGACCCATGAGCTTGGCAAAATAACCTGCAAGGATATCGCCGAAGTTTCCCGAAGGAACCACAAAGTCCACCTTGTCTCCGATCTTTATCCTGCCCATCGAAACCAGATCCGAGTAGGCTTTGAAGTAGTACACAACCTGAGGGGCAAGGCGTCCGATGTTGATTGAGTTGGCAGAAGACAGGGCCTTTTTTGCCTGAGACAGCTCTTTCATTGCGTTGATTTTGGAGAATGCCACCTTCACGGCAGTCTGACAGTCGTCGAAATTGCCTCTGACTGCGCAGACTCTGACATTCTTTCCTTCCTGGGTTGCCATCTGAGCCCTCTGAATCGGAGAAACGCCTCCGTCCGGGTAGAAAACGATGATCCTTGTTCCCGGAACATCATGAAAGCCCTCCATGGCGGCCTTTCCAGTATCACCCGATGTGGCTGTGAGAATAACTGTCTCCTTATCGTCACCCGTCTGCTTCTTTGCAGCGAGAATCAGCTGGGGAAGCATGGAAAGAGCCACATCCTTGAATGCCGATGTGGGACCGCGAAACAGCTCCAGAACATATTTGTCTCCGACCTTCACAACCGGGGTCAGGTCCTTTGTCTCGAACTTGCCGTTGTATGCCTTGTTCACTAGGTCTTTCATATCCTTGAAGTCCGGAAGCAGGTGTGACAGGATCTTTTCTGCCATGTTAAGCGTATCCAGGCCTATGACAGCTTTCCAGTCAAAACCCTTTCCTATATCGCTGTCCGATACAAACAGGCCTCCGTCCGGGGCGATGCCTTTCAGAACGGCATCAAGACTGTTGCATCTGAATTCAGATCGAGTGCTTCTATAATCCATGGTATCTCCTTTAATCAATTGCGATGAGTTTTGCGTTCTCCACGCCCTGACAGTCGTCTATATCCTTAAGCAGGTTTGTGATGGCCGCAGGCATGGCGCTTATATCCAGCGTTATTGTCACGCTGGCGTTGCCGTGTACGGGCAGGCTCTGTGTTATGGTGAGAATGCTAGCCCCTGCCTGCGAGATGACCGACAGAACATGGCTGAGGATTCCTGTCTCATGCGAAAGAAGCATGGAGATTACAGCCTTTCGGCCGTCTGAAATCCTGATGGGTTCAAGGATGTAGTCCTTGTATTTGTAATAGGTGCTTCTTGAAATGCCGACCATTTTGGTGGCCTGCATCACGTTTTTGGCCTTTCCTTCCTCAAGAAGATGCTTGGCCTTGAGCACGGTCTCAAAATACTCGGGCAGGATGCTCTTATGGACAATAAGGTAGTTTTCAAGCATTTTTTCACTCCATGGCTTGCCATTTGATTGACCGTATGATACATTGTCTCCAATAAAAAGACAAGTGTTTTTGAGGCGCGGACAGTTTTATTTCAAATGTGCCTTTCGGGAGACAATATGAAGGTTTCTATTCTTGGACACGGAGTTGTTGGTAAGGGCGTGTGGGACATGCTCCAGGGAAATCCCAACTTTGAAGTTGTGAACGTTCTTGTTAAAAAAGGCGAAAAGACAGCTGATTTCATGACCGAGTCATTCGATGACATCTGGCACGATGATTCGGAGCTTGTGGTCGAGTGCATGGGCGGTGTAGTGCCTGCCTATGAGTTCGCATCCAAGTGCATCGAGGCGGGAAAAAGCTTCATCACATCCAACAAGGCTCTTGTGGCTGCACACGGAATAGATTTATTGAATCTTGCCGTAAAGAACAACAAGGGCTTCTTATTCAGCGCAGCCTGCGGCGGAGCAATTCCAATCCTTCAGAACCTTCATCTTGCAAGGAAGACTGACAGTATCATCTGGGCTGGCGGAATTCTCAACGGAACCACGAACTTCATCCTGGATTCGATGGACAGCCGCGGCATAGGCTTTGACGAGGCTCTTTCCGAGGCAAAGGCCCTAGGCTATGCAGAATTTGACCCCACCGCCGATATTTCCGGAATGGACACCATGAGAAAAATCATGCTCATCAGCATGGTGGCATACGATGTTCTTCCTAATTCAGACTACAATGTCGAGGGCATCCAGACAGTCAGCGCCTTTGATTTTGAAGTTGCAAAGAAGATGGGATGCACAATCAGGCTTGTCGGACGCTGCGGTCTTTCCGATTCTGGAAGGCTTTATGCCTATGTCCAGCCCATGTTCTGCAGCCGCAGTGACTTCTACGCAGGTGTCTGCAGCAACATCAATATGGCTCAGTATGAGGGAAAGAACAGCGGCGTCATGTCGTTCATGGGTCAGGGTGCCGGCCGTTATCCCACAGCATCCAACATTCTCAGGGACATGACCAGCATGTTCGAGGGCCAGACTCACATGCTCAAGAGCAACTGCCTGTTCGGTTTTGCCAACAACAGCTCCAAGGAGTGTGAGGGAGTCTACTATGTCCGCCTGAATTCCGACCTTGTCTCTGTTTTGGAGTCCAAGGCGGGTGTGGACAAAGTCCTTTGCGAGAAGGACGGAAAAAAGTGTGTTATCACAAAGCCTGTGACGGTCAAGGCCATGCACGATATCGCAGCCGAGCTCAGAAGAAAAGATGCGGATGTGTTCTTCGCACAGATAAAGGGCTAAGTCATGCTTAAGGTTGCAAAATTCGGCGGTTCCTCTGTCGCATCGGCAGAGCAGTTCAGGAAAGTAAAGGATATTGTCCTTTCCGACCCTTCAAGAAAGCTCGTGGTAGTATCCGCAGCAGGAAAGAGGGATTCCAAGGACCATAAGATTACGGATCTTCTCTATCTGTGTCATGCTCATATCACATACGGAGTTCCGTGTGACGATATCTTCGACAGAATCAGAGAACGATTCATCGAAATCAGAGACCAGCTGGGACTGACTTTCCCCATAGAGAAAGAGCTTGACGCAATAAGGGCTAAAATCAGCAAGGATATGAGCGTGGATGAGCTTGTATCGCGCGGCGAATACCTTACATCAAAGCTCATGGCCGAATACCTTGGCTACTATTTTTTGGATGCAAGCAACTGCATCTACATGGATTTTGACGGAAAGTTCCAGCCCAGAAAAATCGCAGAAGCCCTTTCCGGTGCCCTGAAGGAGCACAGCGGAATAGTCATTCCGGGCTTCTACGGAAGTCTTCCTTCCGGCAAGGTGAAGGTCATGAGCAGGGGAGGAAGCGACATAACAGGTTCTCTTGTCGCCGCGGCATGTGATGCCGACATGTATGAGAACTGGACGGACGTCTCGGGAATCCTCATGGCAGATCCGAGAATCGTCGAAAATCCAAGTCCGATTTCCGAAATCACCTTCGCAGAGCTTCGTGAGCTTGCATACATGGGGGCCTCGGTCCTTCATGAGGACTCGGTTGCTCCTGTCAAGGAAGTGGGAATCCCTCTGAATATCAGAAACACCAATGACCCGTCCCACCCGGGAACGATGATTGTCGACAAGGCCAGCGAGAGCGATGATGTAAACGACAGGTTCATAACAGGAATCTCAGGAAAGAGGAACTTCATCATCCTCACAGTCTCAAGAAGGCTGAACAACTCCAATGAGACGCTTCGCGATGTCCTTGAGATTCTGGACAGACACAAGGTCCAGGCTGAGCACATCTCGATGGGAATCGATCAGTTTGCCCTGGTTCTGTCCCAGGCCAGCATCGGGGACTCCCTTTACGAGATCATCGGAGACATCAAGACAAAGTGCTCGCCGGATGATGTGGAGATTCAGGACAACATAGCGCTGGTTGCTGCCGTAGGACGAAAGATGATCTTCAGACCAGGTATTTCAGGCAAGGTCTTCAATGCTCTTGGTAAAGAAGGCATCAACATCAGAACCATCGCACAGGGTTCGGATGAGCTTGCAATTATCGTCGGAGTGGACAACAGCCAGTTCGAAAACACCATAAGAATCCTGTATCACAGCTTCGCCGGCTGAAATTTTTCATTTTTTTCTCCAAAAACCCCAATATTTTCAGCAAAAAAACTGAATAAGGGAGTAAAGGAGAAAAAGATGTTTACCTATCTCAAATTCAAAATGCTGAACTCAATCGGGACTGCTGCGGCGGTCAACCTCTACAATGAAGAGGGTCTTATCAGTTACGAGATCCGTTTTCCGGATCTCGGAGTCGGAGATGTTGTGCGTAGGTCCCTGGGGCGCACGGAGTCCGAAACCTTTTTAAGGCGGATGCAAAAGAGCGGCTTTGTAATGTTCATGGAGCGCTTTTCTGAAACAGGGGAGAAGGAGGACGGGTCTTTCTGGTCTCTGGAAATAGAGCTTCCGGATTCAAAGCGCATCTGTCTCAGCGGGCCCGAGATCGAGGACTCCATCATGTACCCGTTTCTACAGGATTTTGCAGAACTTCTGGACAATCAGTTCAAGATTACACGATACATCAGCTCCGACAGGGTGGACAGGCTTTCCATTGAGTTTGTCTTCAATGAGCTGGAATGTGGATTCGGAGAGCTTGACCACACGGAAAAGCTTACTTTGGACCGTTCGGATTTCACATTAAGCTACTCAAAGCGTTTTCCTGCAGGATGCTTTCACAGTTCCTATGAATGTAAGTGCGAGCAGCAGGTGAGGCAGATTCTGGACCAGACATCGGCGGCTCTTACTGATGACAGACTTTTCGAGGACTGTCTTGAAGTCAGCCCCAGGCGTCCGGTACTGATTTTCGAATACACATTCC
Source organism: Spirochaetales bacterium (assembly GCA_017632495.1). Classification (GTDB taxonomy): domain Bacteria; phylum Spirochaetota; class Spirochaetia; order Sphaerochaetales; family Sphaerochaetaceae; genus UBA9732. The sequence goes on along the minus strand of JAGBRG010000124.1, from coordinate 9,606 downwards.
ATGACGGGAGCACTGAGCATGTCAGACGGAGCTTCAGCAGGAAGTGTCTTCGCGATCAGCTGTATATCGAGATGCTTGAGGTGTTGTTTGAAACGAGTCTGCACCTTGTGTACAAGTGCGGAATATTCGACAAGAGATTCCTGTCAACGGATGACAACGAGATAAAAGCCCCGTTCTTCATTGATTACAACGAGGAGACAGCCTGATGATGATTAATAATCGTCCTCGTCCTGGAGGTTTTTCCCGTATTCGCCGTTTTCGTAGTAGAAGCCGTCGTTGAGAAGATCGTCGTCATCGTCATCTTCGTCTTCTTCCTCGTAGTCCTCATAGTCGCCTACATTGGGAGCGTCGTAGATGTCGTCGATTTCATCATCGTCTTCGAAGTCGTCATCATCGTCATCGTCGTCTTCGACTTCGTCATCGAAATCATCGTCGTCGTAATAGTAATCGCCGTACTGTCGTCTCTTCCTTGGCATGTGCAACTCCTTGGCTAATAAAAAGGATAAATTCACTAAATGCAGATGTCAATTGAGTTTTTTCCCAGCCTTATGTATACTTTCTAACAAAGGACTATATTATGAGCAAAAAACTTTCAAAACTGATTATTGCCCTGGTTGTCGTGCTTGTGGTTCTCACCGGCTGTTCAACGACAATCGCACTTAATACCCTTGTTCCTGCTAAAGTAGATGTAGGCGGGTATAAGACAATTGCTGTCATGTCCACACAGGACAATGCCAGATGGACCAGACCGTCGTTCTGGAATTCCGCAGTTCCTTTCAACTCGGCTGTAGATCCTTTCTACTTCCTCAGCCTGAGCCTGATGTCAGGACTGGATTTCGGAGCTTCCGGAACAATCGTCGATGCTGCAACCGACATGATCACAAAGGCTGTTGATACCGGTATTTCCTACAAGGTTATTCCGCCAAATCTCACAGATGCCTACATCACAGTCGGAAAGAGCAGCGGAAACCTCAGAAAGACTCTGATGGACAACGGTGTTGATGCAATTCTCAAGACTGAAATCACATACCTTTACTATGACGAGTATATTTCACAGGACACCGACTGGCTCTCATCAAAGGACAAGAGCGGAAAGACCTACTACAAGAAGAGATTCTACTTCGTACAGCAGTACGGAATTTCCATTTCCTATACACTGACAGATGTCGAGAACAACAGGGTCATCGCATCCGACACATTCTCTTCAGATGTCCGTGAGAAGAAGACCCAGATCGGTCACACAGAGGATGCAAGCGGAAGATTCTACGAGGATTACTACACAATCACATCCGCTTCAAGACTCATCCGTGACCTGATCAAGGAGTTCACCGATTCATTCAGAGCAGAGCTTTCTCCGCACTATGTGAAGGAGTATTTCACATTCTTCCCGAACAAGCCGAAGGTAAAGTCTCTTGAGTCTGCCTACGATGCACTTGATGACGAGAAGTGGAATGTTGCTCTTACAATGTTCGCCGATGAGTACAACAGATCCGGTCACTTCAACGCCGGTTTGAACGCAGCAATCCTTTACTTCTCCAACGGAGAGGTTTCAAAGGCAATGGATCTCACGCAGGAAATCTACAAGAAGTCCGGAGACAGCAAGGCTCTTGATTTGTACTACCGCTTCAAGCAGATAACCGACCGCGAAGGTGCTGCAGAAAGACAGATCAACAGCACTGAGAAGATCGGTGCAGGCGGAGCTTCTGCTGACCTTATAGGATTCTGATGTGCTCTTCGTTTTAACGGGGAACGGAAAAGGAAAGACCACCGGATCACTGGGGATGGTGGTCAGAGCTGCAGGACAGGGCATCAAATGCTCTGTCCTTCAGTTTATTAAGGCAACGCCCGAAGAACTGGGAGAATACAGGACCTTCAGAAAGCTCGAAATCGAATGGGAAAACTATGGTTGCGGTTTTCTCTGGAACCAGAAGGACTTGGGCCCGACAGAGGAGCTTTTTAAAAAGGGTTGGGAAAGCTTCAGACAAAAGGCTGAAAGCAAAGACTACGGCCTTATTGTCCTTGATGAGTTTACCTATGTTCTTTCGCGCGGTCTTCTGGACTGCGATATGGTTGTGTCCTATCTGTCATCCCATATCACAGAAGAGGGCTTTCCTCATGTTGTCATCACGGGACGGGATGCTCCTTCATCATTGGTGGAGATTGCAGATACCGTAAGCCGCATTGATGAGGTAAAGCACCATTTTCGTGCGAACGGTGGAAAGACAATCCGGGGAATAGAGTTCTGACCGATGGCCTAAAATGGCCTGAAATTCATAATTTTGTTATTTTCCAATCAATTTTGTTGATACAGGCCATTGTTTTGATAGAACGATGGCCTGATTTTGTGTAGTTTTTCTTTTTCCTTTCAAAAAACGGCCATTTATTATATGATTTACAATACGCAATAGAAAAAAAGATGCCGAATCCGGCAAAGGAGGCCTTTGTGCTTATTGATATTACCATGGCCAATTTCAGGTCAATCAAGGATCCGCAGACCATCTCGTTTATGGCTCTGAAGGATAAGAGGATGGACCAGACCAAGATCCAGCTGGTTTCCGACAAGCTCAAGGTTCTGAGAACCGCATCGGTTATAGGACCGAACGGAGTAGGAAAGAGTACTGTCGTCAGAGCTCTGGAAGCAGTCAAGGGTATTGTCATGGCTGACAGCTCTGATGAGAACCCGCTCAAGAGGATTTTGGCAGGATGGCTATTTGCATATAGTGATGTCAAAAACCAGCCCGCTGAGTTCACCGTCAGATTCCTTTTAAGGGAATATGTTTCTGAAGAGGAACCTGAGGTTGTGGCAACTTACAGCGTCAAGGCTGATCTGGACCATATCTGGGAAGAGAGTCTTTATTACAACTTCGGAACATCCAGAAAGCTCATGTTCGACAGAGTCGCATCAGCAAGCCTTTCTGATGAGGTCAGCTACAAGGTCCGCTGGGGAAAGCTCTATCGCGGAGACAAGAAGAGAAACGAGAAGGCTGTTGACTGCAGACACTCGTTCATAAAGAACGCAGCCGACAAGGGTGGTGACACCTGCTCGGAAGTTTACGACTGGTTTGAGAATGTCCTGGACATTCTTCCGATGGGCGTAGGTTCTTCATCGGAAAAGTACGTGGCTTCTATGCTCAACGCACATCCGGCATGGAAGGAGCAGCTTATCAACTTCTTCTGGAGCATGGACGTCACCGACATCAGAGATATCAGAGTCGGTTCCAATAAGGACGGAAAGTTCGTCCAGTCAAATGACGGAGATATGGTGTTCTTCGTCCACACCAACACAAAGGCTGCCATGTTCAGCCCGTACGGAAAAGAGAGCCTTTCAATCAAGAGACTTTCACTTCTGGCTCTTGCATTCTTCGAGGCCTTCACAAAGGCCAAGGTACTGGTTGTGGATGACTACGGAATGTTCCTGCATCCCGAGGTCCTGATTTATCTGACAAGCGTCTTCACAAACGGTTGTAAGCGTGCTAGCCAGCTGATTGCGGTTGACTGCAACCCGACACTGCTGGAAGACGGTCTTCTCAGAAGAGACGGCATCTACTTCGCAGAAAAGGACAGCATCGGATCTACAGTCTACTATCCGCTGAGCAACTTCAGAATCGGCCCGAGCGGCAAGACCCGTGCTATGTATGAAAGCGGCGCATTCGGTGCACTGCCCATCACAAGCGAATTCCGCTTCGTAAACGAGGAGGCATGATATGACCAGAAAGAGAACTCCGATTCTTCCGAAGAAAACCATACTCATCGCAACAGCAGATACAGCGATGGTCGCATATTTTTCCAGAGTCAGAAAAGACTGCAGATACGGCAACATGACGGTGCAGTACATTCCTGCAGAGACTCTCGAAGATCTTATCAAGGCAACTGGAAAGGCCAGAATCGCCGGAAAGTTCGCCTCGGCATGGGCACTGTTCTCACTGACGGAATTCAAGCTCAAGCCTGCCGACATCACTGCAGCCCAGGGCCTTGCCGATTCCAGAAAGGTCAAGCTCGGCTGGGTTTCTCCGAACCTCAGCATGTGGCTCTTCTTGCACCTCAAGGCACTGAATGTCTATGCGGACAATGCATCCCAGCTTGATCAGGCTCTTGCAAAGGTTTTCCCGGGTTACGAGCCTACTGCAGAATATCTTACAAACGAAGGCCAGGACATTCATCTCAGACTGTTCTCCTCGTTCAGCAAGGCTGTTCTCAACTCCGGTGATTACAACAAGATCGCAGAGAAGAAGACAGGCGTTGCTGCCACAAGCTTCCCGCTTCTTTACGAAGACATAAAGGAGCTGTGCGGAGAAGCCGATCTGTCTCACAACCAGAAGCTTCTGGCAAAGTAAATGAACGGACTACTGCTGTTCACATACACAACTTCGATAGCCGTCGCCTGCATGGCCTTGGCGCTTTCGATAGCCTCACATATTCTCCATAGGACAGCCTGGAGCGGCAGGTACATTGTCTTCCAGAGCTGTCTTATCGGAATCATGGTCCTGTTCATGGCCTCAAAGCTCTCACTGTTCTTCCTGCCTGAGAGCATCTCGGTCATGATCAACTACATATTCGAGACCGTGACCATGGCCAGCATGGCATTTGTCATAGTGTTTCTGCCGTACTTCCTAAGCTGGGTTATAGCAAAGCCCTGGGGAAGGCGGCAGACACTTCGCTTCTATCCTGTGGCATTCGCATATTTCGGCCTGGGACTTGCTTCTCAGATACTCAACGAGCCATCCTTCGGATTCTGGGTGCGTCTGATTCAGACTCTTATGGTCCTTGGCGTCTATGCTTACTGTATTGTGACACTTTGGGTGAATCTGAAAAGCATCGAAGATCCTGCGGCAAGGCACATTGCCCTTGCAATAAACATAGTCAGCCTGTCGCTGATTCCGCTTTCAATCTTCGCTTTGTTCTATGAGATTGTTGCGGATTTCAGCTACCCGATCTACGTCTTTGCATTCTCCATTGTTATTGTGGTCTACAACTACATCAGATTCGATCTTGACAGACAGGAAATCGAAAACAAGCCGGACCTCAGTTTCGAAAGCCTTTCCAAGTTCAAAATCTCAGAGCGTGAATTCACCGTAGTACAGCTCATCTGCGAAGGTCTTACCAACAAGGAAATAGCCGGCCAGCTCAACATCTCGGTCAATACCGTAAACAACCATGTTGCCAACATCTTCAGCAAGATGGGAGTGCGCTCACGAATAGATTTACTCAAAGAGTTGAAGGAAGGCCCCTGGGCCTGAAAAAACCTGCGGTAGTGTTTTATACTTATATATCCCCTATAAGTTGAAAGATTATTTGATTTACTGTAAAACTAAACAGTCATGGGTCTTCCCATGTGGAGTTTACTATGGAAGTCAGAGTCAGATACGCACCATCCCCAACCGGTCTTCAGCACATCGGCGGGGTCAGGACAGCACTTTTCAACTACTTCTTCGCCAAGTCAAACGGCGGAAAGTTCATACTCAGAGTCGAGGATACGGACCGTGAGCGCTACAGCGACGAGTCCCTTCAGGACCTGTACGATACACTCGACTGGCTCGGGATCAAATGGGACGAGGGTCCTGTAGTAGGTGGCCCATGCGGACCTTATATCCAGAGCGAGCGCTTTTCCATTTATCAGGAATATGCCAAAAAGCTCGTGGAGATGGGAAAGGCTTATTACTGCTATTGCTCGGCCGAAAGACTTGAGGCCCTAAGACAGAAGCAGATTGAGGAAAAGAGCCCAGTCCAGGGCTATGACGGACACTGTAGAAATCTCACCGCAGAGCAGAGGGCAGAGCTTGAGGCCCAGGGCATCAAGCCGGTCATCAGACTCAAGGTTCCCAGAGAGGGCAGCACAACATTCCATGATGTTCTGATGGGAGACATCACCAGAGACAACAAGGATATCAGCCCAGATCCGGTTCTGCTTAAGTCCGATGGCTTTCCGACATACCATCTGGCCAATGTCATCGATGACCATATGATGGGCATCACCCACATAATGAGGGCCCAGGAGTGGATTCCATCAGGACCGCTTCATGTTCTTCTTTACCAGGCATTCGGATGGGAGATTCCGACATACTGCCACCTTCCCATGGTCATGGGAAATGACGGTCACAAGCTTTCAAAGCGCCATGGCTCGACAAGTGTCAGGGATTTCAGAAAGAAAGGTTATCTGCCCGAGGCTCTTCTGAATTATGTGAGCCTTGTCGGATGGTCCTATGACGGAGAAAAGGAGTTCTTCTCACGTGAGGAACTGGAAAAGTGCTTCTCGTTGGAGAAGATCAACAAGGCTCCGGGAGTCTTTGACTATCAGAAGCTTGACTGGTTCAACGCACAGTACATCAGACGCAAGTCCGATTCAGAACTTGCAGATCTTCTGATGCCGTACCTTGTTGAGGCAGGACTTCTGGATGAAAGTGCAAAGGACCGCCTTCTTGCTTTTGTTCCTGGAATCAAGGACAGAATCACACTGCTTTCAGATGTGGTTTCAATGGCCTCGTTCCTCAAAGACAGCGGAGCTCCTGAGGCTTCACTTCTGATTCCGAAGAAGATGGACGCTTCAGGCACCCTTGATGCCCTGAAGCATGTCTATGACACGGTCAAAGCCGGTCTTGAGGCCGGAAAGAACGACGAGGAGCTTCAGCAGGACCTTATGGATCTTGCACAGAAGCTCGGAATCAAGAACGCCGGTGTATTCAACCCGCTCAGAACGGCTGTCACCGGAATGGCGGTAAGCCCACCGCCTTTCAGCTGCATAAGGCTTTTGGGCAAAGAAGAGTCATACAGACGTATTGAGCGCGCAATTTCGGTGCTCGAGAAGGAGATAGAGAATGTCTGAAGTAACAATGGATAAAATCGTATCACTCTGCAGAAGACGTGGATTCATTTTCCAGAGCAGTGAGATATACGGGGGACTCAACGGAGCCTATGACTACGGTCCGCTCGGAGTCCAGCTCAAGAACAACATCCGTGACCTGTGGTGGAAGGAGATGACCCAGCTGCACGACAACATCGTCGGACTGGACGCATCCATTCTAATGCACTCCAGAGTCTGGGAGGCCAGCGGCCATGTCAGCAACTTCACCGACCCGATGGTCGACTGCAAGCAGTGCAAGAGCCGTTTCAGAGCAGACCAGATTGACCTGAACGCACCATGTCCGGTCTGTGGAAACAGGGGAACCTTCACAGCTCCCAGAAACTTCAACCTGATGTTCGCAACACACATCGGAGCCGATGTTGATGCCGCATCCACAATCTATCTCAGACCTGAGACAGCACAGGGCATCTACGTTGATTTCAAGAACGTCGTCTCATCCTCACGTGTCAAGGTTCCGTTCGGAATCACACAAGTCGGAAAGAGCTTCAGAAACGAAATCACAACCAAGAACTTCATCTTCCGCTCATGTGAGTTCGAGCAGATGGAGATGCAGTGGTTCTGCAAGCCCGGTACGGATGAGCAGTGGTTCCCGTACTGGAGAGAGCAGAGAATGAACTTCTACGTCAACAAGCTCGGCATCCATCCGGAGCACCTCAGATGGCACCAGCACGGACCGGATGAGCTTGCATTCTATGCCAAGGATGCATATGACATCCAGTTCCTCTTCCCGATGGGTTGGCAGGAGCTGGAGGGCGTCCACAGCAGAACAGACTACGACCTGACACAGCATCAGAAGTTCTCAGGCAAGGATATGACATATCTCGATCCTGAGACAAACGAGAAGTACATCCCGTATGTCGTCGAGACTTCCGCAGGTCTTACCAGAAACGTCCTCATGGCTCTTTCCGATGCCTATGACGAGGAGCAGGTGGAGGAGGGCGACGTCAGAACAGTCCTGCACTTCCATCCGCTTGTTGCACCTGTTACAGTCGCAGTTCTTCCTCTTGTCAAGAAAGACGGTCTTGCAGAGTATGCCTCAAAGCTCGAGCATGAACTTAGGGACGAGTTTGTTACATTCTACGACCAGAGCGCAGCCATCGGCCGCCGCTACCGCAGACAGGATGAGATCGGAACTCCTTACTGCGTGACTGTCGACTATGACACACTTACAGACAACACTGTAACTCTGCGCTTCCGTGATTCAATGGAGCAGGTCAGAGTTCCTGTTTCTGAGCTTGTGGCAACAATCAAGAAAGCTACGAAAGAGTACAAGAGAGTATAAGGTTAGGTAATCATATGAACAAAGCACTTCAGGTTCTGATTGACAGGGGTTTTGTCAAAGACTGCACGAACTTTGACGGCCTTTCGGATCTGATGGACAAAGGCCCTGTGACATTCTACTGCGGAACAGACCCGACAGGTCCGTCCCTTCACGTAGGTCACATCGTCCCGTTCTTTGCCATGCACCATCTTCAGCAGTTCGGTCATAAGCCGCTTGCCCTTGTAGGCGGTGGAACGGGCCTTATCGGAGACCCCTCCGGAAAGACCGAGATGCGCAAGATTCTTCCTCCCGAAACCATCGCGGAGAACGCAAAGCGCATCGCATCCCAGCTTGCCAAGGTCGTGAACTTTGATGAAGTTCCGCCCCAGGGCTACGGTCAGGGCAGAATCGTCAACAACGCCGACTGGCTTGTGGATCTGAACTATATCGAGTTCCTCAGAGACGTAGGAAGATACTTTTCCGTCAACAGGATGCTCACATTCGAAGGTGTGAAGCAGCGCCTTGAAAGAGGCCTGTCCTTCATCGAGTTCAACTATCAGCTTCTTCAGTCCTACGACTACTACATGCTCTTTAAAAACTACGGCAACCGCCTTCAGATCGGCGGAGCCGACCAGTGGGGCAACATCGTAGCCGGAATCGACCTGATTCAGAGAATGGGCGGACCGGAGTGCTTCGGACTTACCTTCAACCTGATCATGCGTGCCGACGGAAAGAAGATGGGAAAGAGCGAGCAGGGAGCCGTGTTCCTTGATCCTCAGCTTTACAGCCCGTACGACTTCTACCAGTACTGGAGAAATGTCGCTGATGCTGATGTCACCAAGTTCATGAAGCTGTTCACATTCATGGATCTGGACGAGATTGCCCAGTACGATGACCCAAAGCTCAACATCAACGAGGCCAAGGCCAAGCTTGCCTATGAAATCACCAAGATCATCCACGGTCAGGAAGAGGCCGACAAGGCCGTAGCCGGAGCCAAGGCCGCATTCAGCGGCTCAGGCGACAGAAGCAACATGCCCACAGCCGAAATCGAACTCGGCGAAGGCAAGGGTGTTCTGGATCTGTTCTTCGAGGCTAAGCTTTGCGCCACCAAGAGCGATGTCCGTCGTCTGATAGACCAGGGCGGATGCATCATCGATGAGAAGAAGATCACCGATCCCAAGACCATCATCACAAAATCTGATGCAAAGGATGGGGAGCTGATTTTAAGGGCCGGCAAGAAGCGCTTTATGAGAGTTATTGTTAAATAACGATTTGTCAATAAAACCACGAGGGGCACTGCCCCTCGTTTTTTTATAGGATACCTTTCAGGAAGATCTCAAGGCCGATGGCAATAAGTATTATGCCTCCGAGAATAGAAGCCTTTGAGGAAAGCTTTGTCCCGAATTTCTTTCCTAAAACTAATCCGCCAAGGCAGATGAAGTAGGTGATGACTCCGATTATCAGAGCCGAAACCAGCGCCATGGAT
>JAGBRG010000123.1 GCA_017632495.1 Spirochaetales bacterium | reverse complement strand
TCCACCCCGACGTATATTTCTTCCACGGAGTAATTTTACCAATGATTTAGAAACCTCTGTAAAGTAAAAAAAGGTAAACAGTGAAATACAGCGCTTAGAATGTAATCTTGCAGTATGCGTTGGCCGTGCCGTTCTTTTCCTTCTTGTAGTTTGATGTGAATTTTGCTCCTGTAAGAGCTTTGGCACAACCGTCACTGTAGGCCGTATCACCGTTAAGTCCATAAGATAGACCGAATTTCGCACCCTTTACAAGCTTATCAGTCTCTACGAAAGCTCCGACTGAAATCTGTGTTAGCTCTGAATCACCGGCAACCTTGGTACCGGCACCTACTGTGAACTTCTCAAATGCGTATATACCGTAAACAAGAGTACTCCAGGCCTTTGTCTCTGTGTTGATGCTGTATGAAGCGGCAGCTTTTATGGCATCCTTGGCAAATTCAACCTTAACTGACGGAACGACTCCACCCTTGATTATCAGATTACCCGCAACTTCTGAGTTTGTTATGTTCTTTGCAGAGACAGTGACCTTGAACGGAAGCTCAAAGGTATTGAGATCAAAAACAGCCTTTGCTTCAAGGTAGAAATCTTTATAGTAGTTAAATACACCCTTAACTGCCTTACCGAACTTAAGTCCGGATCCTCCTGCGTAGGCATAGATACTTGCATTTACGAAGCTGTACTTAAAATCAAATCTTCCATCAATGTTGAACTGAGTCTCTCTTTCAGGTCCGGTTCCAACTTCTTGGCCAAAATTCTCCAAACCCATATCAAAGGCAGCCTTGAGCGTGATGTCCTTTATGGTTGCCGTTGTCCTTGCAGATACACCGAGAGCATTGACTGCAACATAAGTTTTCTTATCAGCTATCTTGAATCTTCCGAACTGTGCTGCCGCCTGAAATTTGATTGCATCGTCTTTGAATGCAAACTCAGGGGTTTCGACTGTTGCACTGCCTAAAAGCGTGAAATCTTTGATGTTTTCAATGCCGAAACTTGCTGTAAAGCCATCATAGCCTATTGTGACTCCATCGGTTTTTTCAAATGCCAATGCATATGAAGTAACCTGGCTGTCTTTAGATTTGACGTTACCGAAAGCATCCTTCGTCTCTTTATTTGTGATTGTCAGAACTGCGGCCTTGGCATAGTCATATGCATCCTGTGTCCCCAGAACGCTGACGTACCAGTTCTTTCCGACAATCTTTGCTGTTGTAAGGGTTATTACAGCTCCGATTCCTCTGTCGCCATTTCCGATACGGATGCCGTTTCCGTCACCTTTTATACGAGAACCGAGGATAAACTTTGCAGTAGCTGCAACCTCTACATGAACATCTTCTTTGCTGTTGATCTTTACTTTATCCGAGGCAAAAGTATATGTGAAATTGAATGATGTTGTATTTGTTGTAGAAAGCGTTTCTTTGTCTATATTCTCTTCAAACTTGACACCGGCGCTTCCTGTGAGTTTTGCGAATGCAAAGGCACAAGATAGAAGTGCAATCAGTAATACAACAATTACTCTTTTCATGTTTTTACCCCGAGAGTAAATATATCACCATTACTTCCGTGCTTAAAGAAGGAAGTTTTCAATTATCCTTTTCACATCCGTTGTATCAATCGGATGCCCGCCTGACTCAAATGTCACAAGAAGCTTGTCTCCAGACAGGAATCCAAAATTATAATATTCCCGCATTTTGGGCATGAAACTGTTTTCTATGTAGTCGTTATTGTTCATGGCTTATTGTATACTCAAAACAAATATTTCTGATGAAAAAAGTATATTTATATACTCAAATATCAAAAATCAGAGAGAAAAAGTATATCCAAGGCTCAACTTGCGGCTCAAAACCCCGTCTTCGATTGTGCGCAGGCTGTTCGCAGCCTGTGAAGTGGCCAGCCGGAGGCAGGAAGTCCGCGGGCAAGGTAGCCAGGGCGGGCTGACGCAGAGAAGGCGGTAAGGCTCTGCACAGGATGTGAATCAGTTTGTGCATCATGAGAAGAGAAAACAGGATTTAAGCCTGCATATGACTGCGTCAAGGATCAAGATGAACGGCATAGCCGTCCTTGACCCAGTCATTTTACGGCCGTTTCCAATTATACGGCCGTAATACGGGAGTCGACGCTTCGCTACGCCTCCCGGAATGAAACTAAAACCCCAAGGACCAATTGGCCCTCGGGGGTTTTTAGCGGCATACGGGAGTCGGACCCGCCTCACAAGCTTGGGAAGCTCGTGCACTACCGATGTGCTAATGCCGCAAGTGATGCCATTCTACTGATTTTTAACTACAGTATCAACTATGGATTTCTTGTACTGTCCGAAGTTTGTGTACAGGAAAAACAGTACTGTTTCCCAAAGGCCCTGAGGCTCGATGGACACAGGTTCTGCTTCTTCAATATAGCCTGCAGAATCAAGGTCGTAGCCGTATTTCTGGGCGGTTTTGGTTCTGTTGAACTCGCTCAGATCCCAAAGAGAAACATCAAACTGGGACTCAAGAGCCTCTTCCTCTGAATCGGGAAGAGTTGGGAAGAAATCTATGCCTGAAAGCTTTTCGACATCGTCTACAGTGACGGCGAAAGTCTGAAGATCACCCTTGGAATCCTGGGCCAGGATAAAGCCTATGGCCTTCTTCTCGGGGCCGTAGTAGTCAAGGATGACCTTGTAGAAGCTGTTGGGAACGGAGACGGCACTTGGGCCTATCATCTTGTAGGGGCCATCGGTAAGAATAGGACCTGTGACTACACAGATTTCCTTGTTCTGCGCCGCCATTGTACGCACAGCGGACTCGAGCTTGCTCCAGATGCCGGCGTTGAAGGCATGCGTCTGGGGGCTCATGTTGGACAAATAGAAGCAGTCGTCCATGGCCTGAGCGGACCACTTCTGGTCGGCGGCGGGAATCAAGTGGCCGCGGTCATAGCCAGAGCCCTTGTAGTCTGCTAGGGTTGAGCTTCCCGTGGGAATTGAGGGGTCTTCACGGAAGTTGTCACCGCGCGAGCTTGCGTTTCCAAAGACTTCGTCGGCGGTCAGAAGGTAGGCAACCCAGTTGGGCTGCTCGTGTTCTTCGTTGTAAGAAAGCGTGAAGCCGGTGTGCCGGACTACTACATCGTCTTTGACGCGGGACGGGATTGCAAGCTCCTCGGAAACCGAATCAAAGACAAGTTCGGTTTTAAGAGGGTTCTCGGTCGGAGTGAGAATCAGAATAGCCGCGACTATGACCAGAAGCACCAGAATCCAGATAAGAGGATGTCTTTTCACGGATTTTCTGACTTTTGTCTTTGCGGCTTTAGTTATATCTTTGGTTACATCTTTCGATACATTTTTCGAGATGTCTTTTTTCTTTTTTGAGTTGTCAGCCATGGTTTGATTATAGCGTCTTACGGGTGAATCTGACCACTATAAGACAGCTGATTGTGATGCAGAAAACCGACTGAATTATCATCACAGGCCCAATGTTGTTGTGATGTGTGAACACAGCGTTTGTAACAAGGACCGCATCATCGTACGTAAAAAGCCATGCAGAAATAAGATTGTTGGCAATATGAATTCCCAAGGCGGCCTCAATGCCCTTTGTCCTGAGTGTCACTGCCATCAGGGCAAAACCCATAACAAAGTAAAAGACCATGGCATAGATTGCCTGACTTCCAAATGTCTCGGGATTCTGGAAGTGAAAGATTGTAAAGACAACAGCCGAGGCCAGACAGTAATAAAGCTTCTGTTTCGGGTTTTCGGCCATGGTGTCGTTTACAAAGTATGCGATATAGGATCGGCACATGAGCTCTTCCAGAAGGGCCGCAAGAACTACAAGTATAAGCGACAGAAGAAAATCCAAGACCCAGCCCGAAGAAAGAGTAAAGGAAAAACTCTGAGGCCTCAGTGCCATCCAGATGAACGTTGTCCCTGCGCCCAGAACAAACATGGTTATAAAACCCAG
>JAGBRG010000010.1 GCA_017632495.1 Spirochaetales bacterium | reverse complement strand
GGTGTGACTGCATTTATGGGAAGTCCGATGGGCGTATGAAGCTTTGCCAGCATGTCCTCCGTGATGCCGCTGTTTCTGACAATCTCCCAGCAGTGGGCGACCTTTGCCTTGGATCCGATCATTCCTATGTATGCATGCGGATGTCTTAAGGCGTAGAGAAGACTCTGCTCGTCATGCAGGTGTCCGTGTGTGAAGATGCAGTAGTAGGGAGCATGGAAGTCTTCATAGTCCTTTGAGAGGATTTCTTCGTATTCTCCCACAATCCTTGTAGCCTTGGGAAAACGATCTTGTGTCAGAAGCTCGCTTCTTGGGTCAAAGACCGTGATTTTCATGTCCTGAAGGACTGCAAGGTCATAAAGGGCCTTTCCCACATGACCTGAACCGAAGAGCACAAGATGAGGCTCAGCTACTATGCTTTCTGTAAGATCCGGTTTTGAAACGGCATCTTCCGAGTCGCTGAATAAAAGCTTTCCGTCTTTATAGATGGCCTCATGGCCTGTTGTGATATCCGTTCTGCGCTCAAGGTTTCCTTCCGGTAAGACCTTAAGCAACTTGCTGTAATAAGAATTCATTTGAAAATCTCCCCAAAGATCTTCTGATTTGCTATGCGACTTTTTTTCTCAAAGTCCATATATTTCTGTAGTAGTGCTTTTCCTGCATCAGAGAGACTTGCAGAGCCTCCGTCCGTTCCTCCGTGGATACGGATTACGGCGCTTTCTCCCATGGCCTTTTCAACGTTTCTGATTATCTTCCACGCCTTGGAGTAGCTGATTTGCATCTTTTCCGATGCACGGCGTACGGACTTTTCGCTTTCAATATTGAGAAGAAGATCCCTGACACCAGGGCCGAAAAAGCCCTCGTCATTCTCCACAAGAACAATCTTTGAAATGAAGTCCATACCAGCCCCCCGTTTTCAAAGATATCCTTTGGACAGTGTTTGCGCAACCATTGTTTTTGAATTAGAATGATGGCATGGACCTTTACAAAACCCTGGCCGTCAAATCTGCGCAGGACGGAGCATTCATTTCACTTATAGGCGGTGGTGGAAAAACCACGCTGATGGTGAAGTTGTCTTCATATCTACGCAGCATCGGAAAGAGGGTGCTTATAACAACTACAACGCGCCTGATGTCGCCTCGTTTTCACAACTACATGACAGACAGATTCTTCTGTGATGACTCCGTCCTCTCGTTTTTCCCGGACGCTCCGTGCTCCGTGCTCTATGCTGTTGAGGCCGATGATAAGAACAAGGTCTGCTGTCCTCCGATTGAAAACCTTGAGGCTATTCGTAGCCGCTTTGATGTTGTCATAAACGAGGCCGACGGCTCAAAGCGCCTTCCTTTAAAGGTTCATACCCAGCGCGACCCTGTGATTCCGCCTTTTACCACATACACGATCTCCGTGATGGGGCTTTGGGGAATTGGAAAGAAAACAGCCGATGTTGCCTTTGGGGAGAGTCGGGACCTTATTGTTGATGAAAACTATCTTCAATGGTATCTGGACAACGAAAACTGCCTTCTTAAAGGAAGCCTCCCGGGCCATCGTGCTATTGTCTTCAACGGGGCCGAGTCCTTTGAAGACACTTCACTTCTCAGAAATCTGAAATATCCGGACGATGTCTTTGTCTGCACCGCATCCGAACAGGAAGGAGAGCTGTATGAAAAGCTGCAGTGACATATTCAACAACCTTATCGTAGTCCGCGGAGCCGGGGATCTTGCCACGGCCTCAATCATCAGACTTCATAACAGCGGCTTTAAAGTAATTGCCCTTGATATAGAAAAACCTACCGTAATCAGGCGTACCGTCTCCTTTGCACAGGCTATGTTTGACAAACAGATGACGGTAGAAGGTGTGACTGCAAAGCTCTGTGACATTGACAGTGTGAACAAGGTTCTGGAAGAAGGTTTTGTGCCTGTGGTCATCGACCCGGAGGGTGAGGTGATAAGACGCTATAAGCCCACGGTGGTTGTGGACAGCATAATAGCCAAGAAGAATCTGGGAACAAATAGGGATATGGCGCCGTTTACAGTGGCCCTTGGGCCGGGATTTACGGCAAAAAAAGATGTGGACTGCGTGATAGAAACCGCTCGCGGGCATAATCTTGCACGTCTGATTTACAACGGAAGCGCAAGCCCCAACACGGGAATTCCGGGAAATATCGCAGGCTTTACAACAGAGCGCGTGATTCACTCGCCATGTGAAGGTATTTTCAGAGCTACGAAGAAAATAGGTGATATCGTAAAAAAGGGAGATGTCATAGCCTATGTGGGAGAAACTGAGGTTCTGGCTTCTCTGGACGGTATGATCCGCGGGCTTTTACATGACGACCTTTATGTGCCTGAGCATTTTAAGATTTCAGATATTGACCCGCGCGGGGAGAATGCAGACTATCTGACATGCTCTGACAAGGCCAGGGCTCTTTCGGGATCGGTTTTGGAAGCAGTGATGCATTATATTGTTGATATTTACAAGACTGATTAGTATATTTGATTCTACCCCGAACTGGCCGGGAAGCGGGCGGAGGTTGGCATTATGGGTAGAAAAAGTGCAGTTTTCATCAGATGGCTCATAACACTCTTGATCATAGGTCTAGGTCTTTTTCTGATCTGGAAGTTCATCATAAGCAGACCGAAGGCAGTTTTTGAAAGTCCTCTAGCTCCTGTTAAGGTAGAAAAACCTTACAGGGCAACGGTAGAGCAGAGCCTTGAGCTTTCAGGTTATATCGAGGCACAGGCCATGATTCCCGTAGTTCCGTTCGTACAGGGGACAATCACAGGCTATTATGCAAAGGCCGGAGACTACGTACAGGAGAGCCAGGTTCTTGCCCAGATAGATAGCGAGCCTTACGAACTTCAGTTAAAGCAGGCCGAGGCTGTCTATCTTGCATCTGAAGCCACTTTCACAAGAGTCTCCAACCTCTATCAGACAGGGGCGGCCACACAGCAGAACTACGATGAAGCCAAGGCCCAGTACGATGCCTACAAGGCGCAGTATGACCTTGCCAAAGTCCAGCTGGGCTATGCCACGGTCACAGCTCCCAAGGCGGGCACCATCCTTATGGCAGACAGTGCCGAAGGCTCTGTTGGAACATCAACAAGTCCGCTTTATATCATAGCTGATCTTGATAAGCTTAGAATCAATCTTAATGTCCCAGAACGCTACTTTGATTTGATTTCTTCAAATAAAGATAGAATCAAGGCCATTGTTTCAAGGGAGGACAACAGCACGGAAGCTGTTGTGGACACCATTGCTCCCTATGTCTCGCCTGAGTCAAAGACCTTCAAAGTCACGCTCAAGCTCGAAGGTGATGTCTCTTCCTTCAGACCTGGAATGTACGTCAAGGTGAACATGGTCTACAGAACATATGAGAATGCTCTGGTCATAGATCAGAAGACCCGTAACACAGACGGCTCTGCTTACTACTATGACCCGGAAACCCAGACGGCAAAGTATGTGAAGTTAGACATCATTGCCGCAGACAATACAAGACTCGTCATTGACCAGAAGTGGGAGAACACCCTCTTTATTGTCGATGGACAGGGAAATGTCCTTGACGGACAGAAGGTCAACGTCAGATGAAAATCTCCCATTATGCTGTAAAGCATCCGGTTGTCATCGCCATGATTCTCATTGCCCTTGTCGCCTTCGGAATCTACTGTCTGTTCGGTCTTTCCTTGGAGTTCATTCCTGACATGTCGCTTCCCGAGGTAGAAATCATCACAATCTATCCCGGAGCCTCTGCAGAGGATGTGGAGAACGACATAACAAAGATCATAGAAGACCAGATGGTCACCCTGCCGTACTTCAAGAGCATGTCCAGTCAGAGCAACAACTCATACAGCTGGATCACTATAAACTATCAGGACGGCATTGATGTCTACGAGCAGCTTACGGAGCTGAGGTTCCGCCTTCAGCAGCTTGAAGGCGATCTTCCATCTGATGCCCATAAGCCTTATGCCCTTGTCGGAGGAGCCACGATGCTTCCTCTGATGCAGTTTGCAATAATCGGCGGAGATGATACAGCCAGAATCACATCCTATATCAACGATACTCTCAAGCCCAAAATCACTCGTATCGACGGTGTGGCTT
>JAGBRG010000122.1 GCA_017632495.1 Spirochaetales bacterium | reverse complement strand
AATCTTACACGTCAGAACATCCAGATAAAGCGCGTCATGTCCATGGATATCTCCAAGGTTTATAGTTTTATCGAGGAGAACTTTGCCAAACAATGGGCAGACGAATCGCTGCCTGCACTGATTTCAGGTGACTGCTATGTGGCTGTCCGGGAAAGGGAGATTTTGGGATTTCTGGCCTTTGATTCCACAGCAAAAAGCTACATTGGCCCAGGTGGAGTTCATCCTTCTGCCCGTGGACGGGGTATTTTCCGTGCCTTGTTCCTCAGGGCCTTCATCTCCATGATTGAGAAAGGTTATCGCTATGCAATTCTGGGACAGGCTAATCCTGCCACAAGACTGTGCCTGAAGGACATGGTCGAGATGCAGGCTATAACAAATTCAATCGGTTCCTACGCCGAGCATATCTGATTGACAGGTATTGCAGGCCCATCCTTCACAGGCTCCGCAGTTGAAGCATCCGTTGCAGAGAATCCTGAAAGAGCATTCCGAGCATTTTTTAGCATAATGAGGAACGTATAGCTTATCCTTTGGAATCTCAATTCCATCTGAGTCCTTTAGCTTGAAATGCATCGGCTTACCCTTGAATGTCAGACCTGAGCGGACAGCCTGTTGATTCTGAAGCTGCTTGTTCCTGATTCTGTATTCCTTGCCATCCTTGAAGAAAACAGTTCCCGTTTCCATGAAGCAGAAAGTGATGTTGCGTGAAACACATTCGTCCCTCATGGACTTTACCCATTCATAATGACAGGGCCTGTTTCCACCGTAGTTTTCTCCACCTGTGGCAACCTGCTCAATCTGACCGCTTTCAAGATATTTTCCTAATTCAATCGGGCCGAGCAGCGGAGCACAATGCAGACCTTTGTGCTTGAATGGCAGATCCAGAAGCATCGGAATACGTTCATCAGCTCTGTTTTGGTTCTCACATGTCACATTGAGAAATACATTTTCCCAACCGTCGCCCCAATCCAAAGGCAGTGTCTGCCGGATTCTTTCAGGTCTTTTGGTGAGCAGTAGGAAGATGACATCACTTCTTTTCCGGATTATGTCCCATGCATCCATCCGCCATGGATCAGCTTCCTCAAGGAAGAAATCTGATGTCATGCAGACGCTGATCATCTCTCCGCTCTGTATCTTGTACTTGCCGTCTTTGAACTTTGAAAGAGGGTAGTTGAATCCTGTCTTTGTCTTATAGACATCAGCTCCGCTTTTGCCTCTCATCCTGTCAAGATAATACACATAGCAGTATTTGCAGCCTTCGCTGCATTTGATACATCCATGCCACGGATTCCAGTTACTGTGCATTGCCATGTTTTCTTCCCCATTTTTATCATTATAGCATTGTAAAAATCGATGACCGTGCAATTATTTTTGATTCTGCCGTTTGTTATGTGGTAAAAAGATAATATGAACGACGAATTTTTCATGGAAAAGGCAATTGAGCTGTCAGTTAAAGCCGTTGAGAACGGCAACGAACCATTCGGTGCGGTGCTGGTCAAAGACGGCGTCATAGTATTTACAAACGAGAATCAGATTTACACCAAAAATGATCCGACATTCCAAGCTGAGATGGGCCTTATCCGCCGTTTCGTTGAGACGACGGGGATAACAGACCTTCATGAGTACACAATGTACTCGAGCTGTGAGCCATGTTTTATGTGCAGCGGCGCAATGGTGTGGACAAAGCTCGGACGGCTTGTTTTCGGAGCAGGTAATGATGACTTGGAAAGAATACTGGGCAACGAAGGATGCAGCAGCACCAAGCTGGTTTTTGAGAACTCGTTCTGGAAGCCAGAGGTTAGGTCCGGTGTTCTGAGAGAAAAGAGCATCGAGGTTCTGAAAAGCTATTTTTCAAGCCACAATAAAGGTTGAGCGGGGTAGTATTATCGGAAGATAAGGATGTGTGAAATGAAAAAGCTGTTGCCCGTACTGATTCTTGTTGCCCTCTGTCTGGTGTGTCTTGCCGGATGCGTTAAATACGCTTCACATTACAGCGCTTTGATGATGGTTTCCACGAATACATCAAAGGAAGCTTCGGTTGATTTTTCTAGTATGAAAGGCTCCAAGGCTTTCAAGCTGAAATCGGATGGCGTTCTGAATTATTCGGCAAAACTCGGGTCCGGAAACGCTACCGTCTATTATGATTACAACGGCACAAAGACGGAGTTGTTCTCAATAAAGGCGGGGCAGGAGGTAGGACCTGCATCCGTAAAGGTGATACCCGGCACGGTATATGTGATAGTACAGACAGACGGCCGATGCGGGGACGGACACTTCAGTTTTGATGTAAAATAAGCCACTGGTTGAGGAATCTATGAATCATAATAGAAATGACTTCAGCATACGTTTGGAGAATGAGGGTGATTACAGGGCAGTGGAATACCTTGTCAGAGAGTCGTTCTGGAATGTCTACCGCCCGGGGTGCCTTGAGCACTATGTAATTCATGTGCTTCGTGACGATCCTGCTTTTATAAAGGAGCTGGACTTTGTCATGGAGAAAGACGGGAATCTGATAGGGCAGAACATGTTCATGAAGACAATAATCAATGCCGATGACGGCAGAATCATACCTGTTCTGACTATGGGACCTATCTGCATCACACCGCCTCTTAAGCGCAAAGGCTATGGAAAGGCACTTCTTGACTATTCCTTAAAGAAAGCCGCGGAACTTGGCTACGGCGCCGTACTTTTTGAGGGGAACATCGGCTTTTACGGAAAAAGCGGCTTTGATTACTCAAGCAAATTCGGAATCAGATATCATGACCTGCCAGAGGGTGCAGATGCCTCTTTCTTCCTTT
>JAGBRG010000121.1 GCA_017632495.1 Spirochaetales bacterium | reverse complement strand
CGATACTCTGTCCGACAGAGTCGAGCTTTTACAGTCTCTGATTGACAAGAGCGCCTCTCACAGCGGCTCTGAGCTTGCGCATTTTATCCGCGCCTGCATTGTTCCTGCTATGGAGGATGTGAGAAAAGTTTCAGATGATCTTGAGCTTATTGTCGGAAGGGACTTCTGGCCGATTCCGACCTATGCAGACATTCTTTTCTATGTCTGAGAAATTCAGCTTTCAAAGACTTCTTTGATGCTGCCGTAGTGGAGGAAGTGACCTTCCTCCGCTATTTTTTTAATCTCGGACAAAGTGGCAAGTTTTCCGTCAATATCTTCTTCAGTCTGAAGATGAAGGTCCTTTTCAGAGATGTCCATGTCAAAACGGTAGATGTCCACAATGTAGTTCTGACCCGGCTGCTCGCGGTGATAGCAGAACTTGTACCCGCCTTCTGCCTTGGAAACATCTATTCCTGTTTCTTCCAGAACCTCGCGGCAGACAGCTTCAAATGAGCTTTCTCCCGCCTTGACTCCGCCTCCTGGAATCTCCCACCAGCCTGGTGCCCATGCCTTGTCCATGGCGCGTCTTGTGATAAGGAATCTGTTGTCCGGGGTTCTGATGACACCTAAAACGGAGAGATAATAATCTCCCTCTGCCATGGTCCAGTCGTTTCTTGCCATGGTTCTTCCGGTTCTGTTCTTGTTGATGTTATAGATGTCCCAACGTTCCATACCGATAATTTATAGAGAAACGAAGGCTTCTTGTAAAGCGGATGTTCTGTCTGTTAGAATCCGAATATATGAAGCGCTACAGAATAGGTGAGATTGCAAAGCTTTCCGGTCTGACTCTCAGGACCATAAGATACTACGGAGAGCTTGGACTTCTTCCCGAGTCAAGGACCAAG
This sequence comes from Spirochaetales bacterium, assembly GCA_017632495.1. Lineage (GTDB taxonomy): Bacteria > Spirochaetota > Spirochaetia > Sphaerochaetales > Sphaerochaetaceae > UBA9732. Next base: position 1,389 of record JAGBRG010000121.1, on the reverse strand, counting down.
GGCGGTCAGAGGTATTACTCCGACCAGGATCTTGTGTACCTTAAGCGCATCATGGAGCTCAAGGACCTGGGTTTCTCTTTGGAGGAGATTGCAAGAATCATCCGCCTTAAGGACGGAGACCAGAAGGGAAACAGAAGAAGGACGGAGCTTCTTGCCCAGTACCGCAGCAAGCTTTCACAGGATTTGGGGCGCATGGAGGCCCTTCAGAGCCATATCGATGAGCTTAAATGGCACATCGACCAGCTTGAAAGCGCCGTTGACGGCTTTACCGAATGTCCCGGCGCCGCCTGCGCAGGCTGCGAGCACAAGGCAAAATGCATCTTCTTCAAGTCAGTTTGAAACGTAGGATTTAATAGCACTTTCCACTATTTTGACCATCTCGGAGACTGCAGTATCCATATCCTTTCCGTTAAGAACGTCCACAATGTTTGCCTGGAACGAATAATAGACGGAGTAGGCCGAGGGAACCCATACATTCGCAAGACCCGGATTTGAATCAAGAAGTGATTCGATTGCCACTTTATAGAGCGGATTCTTCTCTAAGAACGCTTTGTAGGCCTCAGTCTCATAGGCTTTGGTGTTCACAGGAACATAGCCTGTGGATTCTGACCAGATTGCCTGAACCTCAGGAGAGATCAGGTACTCAAGAACCGTCTTTACGGCATCAGACTGTGTGAATGTGAAAAGAGCACCGCCTGAGATGACAGTACCGCCTGTTGCCTTATCATTTACCATGGGAACCTTGGCAACTCCGACTTCAAAATCACCTGAAACAGAATTGATGACCGATGCAAGGTTACTCGAAGAGGCCAGCATTGCCGCAGTCCTTGCGCCTGTGAATTCAGCTGTTACCCCGGAAGCGATAGGATTGTAGGCGCCTGTATCATAGACGGCCTTCCACTTTTCAAGAAATGCCTTGTATGTTCCTTCCTTTCCGAAAAGAACCTCGGTGGCAGCCCCGTCATGTCCGTTTCTGTTGTTCAGCATGTAGCTCAGCCCGTTCTGGGCTCCGATGAGGGTTGTAAGCTCGAATGTGGCAGGAACTCCTGCAAAACCGCTTCTGTCCTTTGAGGCAGTCTTTGCCACCACAGCGGCCATTTCATCCAGTGTTCTGGGTGCCTTAAGGCCCAAAGAGTCATAAAGGCTCTTGTTGTAGTAGTAAAGCAGAGCCGATGCATTGAACGGCAGTGCCAGAAGTCCGTTTTCCGAGGTATAGGATGAGATTCCGCATTCCAATATGTCGGAGGTGTCTATTCCCAGTCTGTCCACGGGGACAAGATAGGGGCTGTTGTTCATGTCCAAGGCAGCTGTCGCATCCATCATGGCGATATCCGGAAGAGAATCGGTTCCTGTTGCCGCATTGACCTTTGTCAGAACATCGTTTGCCTT
>JAGBRG010000120.1 GCA_017632495.1 Spirochaetales bacterium | reverse complement strand
TCCGTTGAACACCAAAGGAAGCTCCGTACAGCCTAGGATCACCACGTTGCAACCTTTGCCCTTAAGGTGATCAACAGCAGAGCTCACAACTTCCCTTGCCTTGTCGGTGACACCCGAGCATGCCTTGATTCCGTACTCTTTATCGTATATTGCCTGATGGACGGCCTTAGCAACTTCCTCATCCGGCTTGACGATGTTGTCAAAGTACTTGTCATAGACATTGCATCGGATTGTCCCGAGAGTTGCAAGAAGGCCCACCTTGGCATCAGGGCCAAAAGCCTTGGACACAAATGTCGAGGTCTCGCGGATCATGTTCAGAAGCTTCACTCCCTCGGGAACCTTCACACGTCCCATGATCTGAGGAGCGTGGGCTGTGTTGCAGGAAACTCCCACTGCAGTGGCTCCGCACTGTGCAAGGTATGCTATGCACTTTTCAAGCCCGGGAGCCGGATCCTTTCCGCCGTTTAAAAGATACTCCGTTCTGTCCGGAATAAGTGACGGACAGGAAGTGAGAAACAGATTGATATGGTCCTGATCCCTGTTTGCCTTTGTATGAGAAAAGACCTTGCTTGCAAGATCTATTCCGGCAGAGGGTCCTACTCCCCCGACAATTCCTATGGCTTTCATTCCTCGTATTCCTTTATCGGCTGTTCCATTGCCCAGTTAAAGAGCTTTTCCCTTGCACCCTGTGTCTGGCTGAAGACAAAGGTCTTTTCATCCGTGACAATCTCTATGCTGGAAAGAAGGAACTTTTTGTTAAAGCGCCAGCTTCTGACAGCCTTTCTCTTGATCACAAGCATCTGTGTCTGTGCCATTACACCTGATGCGACCACCACTATTCTTGAATCGGTTACCGCAAGCATGCGTCGGCTTCCCTCAAAGAATGCCGTAAGGATGCAGTTGACCTTCTCGTCATAAGGAAGTAAAGCTGCCAGCGGCTTTAGCTCGAGGCGGTGGTAATAGTCACTGTAAATGCCCAGTTCCCTGAGCCTGTCTTCTAAGTATTTCTTATCCATACAAAAAAGACGGAAAGCAGCTCAGTGCTTTCCGTCCCAACTCCTTTCAGCGAGTCATTACTTTGCCAGCACTGAGTCCTTTGTGAGGAACTTCATCCTCTTGGCGATACATGCTGTACATGTAAGGTCGCCAGTGACGTTGAGTGCTGTTCTTCCCATATCGAGAAGAGCATCGATTCCGAGAATCATTGCATAAGCACCGGCAAGGATTGTTCCTTCGGCGATTGGCATTCCGATTCCCTGCATGACCATGGCGAGCATGATAGCACCGGCTCCCGGGACACCTGCGGTTCCGATTGAAGCGAGTGTTGCAAGCAGTGTGATCATTCCCATCTCACCGATTGTCAGGCCTCTGCCGAAGCAGGACATGACCAGGAAGAATGCACAGACACCCTGATAGATTGCTGTTCCATCCATGTTGATAGTAGCTCCGAGCGGAAGGGAGAAGGCGTAGACTTCCTTGTCGATTCCGAGGTTCTCTGCTGCTGTCATTGTGGTCGGAAGAGTTCCGTTTGAAGAACGTGTGACGAATGCTGTGATGAACGGGGTTCTTGCTTCCTTGAAGAAAGGACCGATCTTGATTCTGTAGATCTTGAGAAGTCCGCCGTAGACAACGACGATATGGATTGCATATCCGATGAAACATGCGACGACAACCATGACCAGAGCGCCGGCAACCTTTGCTCCGTTCTTTGCAAAGACTTCACAGATGAGGACTGCGACACCAATCGGTGCATACTGCATGATTCCTCTGACAACCATCATCATGACTTCTGTAAGACAGTCGAAAATCTGATAAGTTGTTGAAGCTGCTGCTGCGATTCTCTCGTTCTTGGAAACCTTGAGGAATGAGAGGCAGAGTCCGAACACCAGAGCGAAGAAGATGACCTGAAGAACGGTCTCATTGACCAGTGATGTCAGAACGCTTGTCGGAATGATGTTGGAGATAACTGACCAAACATCGGTTGAACCTGTCTTTCCGGCTGCACCTGCTGCAAGAGCCTCGACTGCTGCCAAAGCTGCGTGCGGTCTGAAGATGTTAGCCATGACAAGACCGATGATGACTCCACATGCCGATGTGAGCAGATAAATGATAACCACTCTGACACCGATCTTTCCGACGTTAGCCGGAGAAACTGATGAAGCACCGACAACAAGAGATCCGACGATCATCGGGATAATGATCATCTTCAAAAGTCTTGTGAAGATTGTTCCGAACATGCTGATCCATGCCGGAAGAGATGTGACGCCAGCTGATGCAAGAATTACACCTACGATGGCACCGACAATCAGACCTATCAGGATTTTATAAAGGACGTTGAATTCCAGATAGGCTTTGAAAGCGTTGCGTTTCTTTTCCATGTATACCCCTTTTTCGGATTAGCGGCTTGGACGCACCT
>JAGBRG010000119.1 GCA_017632495.1 Spirochaetales bacterium | reverse complement strand
GACTTTGCCTCCGAGACCGTGATTCCTTCTTTTTCAGATTCTGCCATAATCGCCCTGGCAAGAGGATGCTCGCTTTTTGCCTCAAGAGATGCGGCAAGGCTCAACAGTGTCTTCTTATCAATTCCGTCAGACGGGACTATATCCGTTACAACAGGCTCTCCTGTTGTGATGGTTCCCGTCTTATCCAGAGCCACAATGTCCACGCGTCCTGTCTGCTCAAGAGCGGCCGATGTCTTAAACAGAATTCCGTTTTTGGCGCCCATACCGTTTCCGACCATTATGGCCACCGGAGTGGCAAGACCCAAAGCACAGGGACAGCTTATTACCAAAACGGATATACCCCTGGCAAGAGCATAGCCGAACTGCCTTCCCAAAATGACCCACACCAAGGTTGTGACTGCCGCAATGGCAATGACAGTCGGAACAAATACACCTGAGACCTTGTCAGCAATCTTTGCAATCGGGGCCTTGGTGGCAGCTGCATCGCTTACCATCTTTATGATCTGTGAAAGTGTTGTATCCTCTCCGACTCGGGTTGCCTGACACTTTAAAAAACCGCTTCTGTTGATTGTGGCAGAGCTGACCTGGTCGCCTGTGTTCTTATCCACGGGAATGCTTTCGCCTGTCAGGGCAGCCTCGTCAACGGCACTTGAGCCGTCAATGACGATTCCGTCCACAGGAATGCTCTCTCCGGGCCTTACAACAAAGATATCGCCCTGTCTGACCTGCTCGACCGAAACCACGGTCTCCTTCCCGTCGCGGATGACGGTGGCAGTCTTGGGAGCAAGCTTCATCAGGGCCTTCAGAGCATCCGTCGTCTTTCCTTTTGAGCGCGCTTCAAGCATCTTTCCCACAGTAATGAGTGCCAGAATCATCGCAGCGGACTCGAAATATAGCTCATGCAGAAGATGTGAGGCCATATGATGGGATGATGTCATCTGAAAAAGAACAAAGACGCTCCAGATGAAGGCGGCTGCAGATCCCATGGCAACAAGTGTGTCCATGTTGGGGGCCTTGTGAAGAACTGCCTTGAAACCGCTTATGAAGAATTTCTGGTTAATCACCATGACAATTGCGGCTAGAATCATCTGAAGTATTGCAATTGCTATGGGATTGTTCTCAAAGAAAGCCGGAACAGGAGCTCCCCACATGGTGTGCCCCATTGAAAAGTACATCAGGACAATCAGAAAACCCAGAGAGGCGATAAGTCTTTTCTTGAGCTTTGGAGTTTCACGGTCTTCAAGCTGTCTCTCTTCTGAGCTGTGGTCAGCCTTTTTCTCCGAACCTTTGACGGAGGCACCGTAGCCTGCGTCTTCTACAGCTTTGATAATGGCGCTTGAATCGGCAGTGCCTTCAACACCCATTGAGTTGGTCAGAAGACTTACGGAACATGAAGTGACACCCGGAACACTGCTTACAGCCTTCTCTACTCTTGCCGAGCACGCTGCGCAGCTCATTCCCGTCACATCATACTGTTCCATCTGCCACCTCAACTGAATGTCTCTACTGTGAAGTTAAGCAAGCGCGAGGATTAAGTCAAGCATACTGATATATTATTTAAGTCTTACTGTACCTGCTCTGCGGTTGTAGATGAAAGTGCCGTTGGAAACTCCGTCTTTCAGGACCTTCTCCAGAGTCTCCCTGATCTGGCGACCTTTAACAAGAAAACCCAGACTGTGGTTCGTGTGGGTAAATAGCTCGTCTTTCTTCAGTGTCGAACCGTCGGCGAGGTTTTCCTTCATGGCATTGAAGACCTCGATCTGCGGAAAATCCGCAATTGAGCGGAAGGTCCCTTCCGGCATGAGCTCTTTCTTTCCCGATGGCCGCCAAGTGTCATAGAGTCCGGACTCAAGATTCTGAAGTCTCTCCTCAAGACCCCTGAAACGCTCAGGCCAAAGCACAAGATGTACTGACCCGTCACAGTCTGTCTGATTCGTGGTCACAGCTCCTACGGAAAGAAGGACTTTTCTCAAAAAAGGAGCAATCTGGCTTCCGCGTTGGAAAATCGAATAGGACTTTAGAACCTTCAGCTCAAGAAAATCATCCACCACCGGACCTTCCTCTTCAATGACAGTCCTGAATCTTGCGGCGATGTCTTCTGTGTCATAAGACGGAAAATCCTTGTACGGAATCTCCTTCAGAACAAGATTAGCGCTTCTGTATTCCATATCCCGTTCTCCCTTGGGCTAATGATAACACATCTGCTTGTATGCAAACAAACTGTTTTGATGTACAATCATCGCCATGGAACTTTTACTAGATACGGCTAATCTGAAATCAATCCGCGATGCTGTAAGCACCTATCCCATCAGCGGGCTCACCACCAATCCTTCCATCATCTCCAAGGAAAACAGAAGTGATTTCTTCGGTCTCATCAGAGAAATCCGCGACATTCTGGGAAAGGAAAGAACTCTCCATGTCCAGGTCACCAGAACTGACTGCGAGGGAATCCTCAAGGAGGCCGAGGCCATCAGAAAACACGTGGATGAAGATGTCTACATCAAGACTCCTGTCTCAAAAGAAGGCCTCAAGGCAATAGGAATCATGGCACGTGAAGGCTTCAATGTCACAGCCACCGCAATCTACACCACAATCCAGGGCGAGCTTGCCGCCATGGCCGGCGCCAAATACCTTGCTCTGTATTACAACAGGATGCTGAATCTGGACATCGATGCAGATGCCGTCTTCAGAACAACTGCTTCTGCAATAGCTGCATCAGGCCTTGACTGCAAGATCGTCGGAGCCTCGTTTAAGAACATCATGCAAGTTACCAACGTTTTCGCAGACGGAGCCGAGGCAGTCACAGTTCCTCCTGAGCTTCTTGATACAGCTCTTGCAAATCCTTCCATCGACCTGGCTGTGAGAAACTTCAACAAGGACTGGGAGAAAGTGTATGGAAACAAAGGCATCGCACAGCTTTAAGGCTTTTGTCATAGACCTTGACGGAACCCTTCTGGATACAACCAAGGATATAGGCCTTGCACTTGAAAAGACACTTGAATGTTCGTTCACTGACAGTCAGATAGACAGATTCGTAGGACGCGGACTGAGGAATGCAGTCAAGGCTGCTATTGAGGAAATAGGCCTTAAGAATGCGGATATCGATGTTCTGACAAGCCGCCTTATCGACTTTTACAGAGAAGTTCCTGTCCTTCATACAAAACCATACCCGGGGGCCGTTGAACTTTTGACAAATCTTAATGAAAAAGGCCTTCCTGTCTGTATCTACTCCAACAAAGAGCAGGATCTGACAGAGACAATTTTAGGCATATGCTTTCCGAACATCAGATTCACCATGATTGTAGGAATGCACGGGAAATATGAGCCAAAGCCTTCATCACAGGCCATCGATGCCTTTCTTTCAAAGGTCGGCGTTGATAAAAGAGCTGCACTTTACATCGGTGACAGCGATGTTGACTTCAAGACGGCAAGCAATGCCGACATGAATTACAGAATCCTCACCTGTGGCACAAGATCAAAAAAAAGTCTTCTGGAAGCAGGTGTTCCAAAAGACTTTTTGATTGACAGTCTCTTTGAAATCAAAGATCTGATTTAAGTTTTACTTTTCTATCTCAGACTCTTTGCAAAGAAGCTTGTCCAGATCAGCTGCGATTGCCTTTCTGTTCAGATTCTTTCCGATGATGCAGAGTCTGACCATTCTGTCTCCGACACTGTCATCCCAGTCTGCCCGAATCTGCGGGTTGTTTGCCAGAATCTGACGTCTCTGAGCTGCAGGTGCGGATGCAATCCACTTTCCGTAAGGACCGCAGAGAAGCTGACGGCCGGATGTCTCAAAGACATAGGCCATGTCATACTCATCCCCGAACCAGGCAAGACCCTTACATCTGATGATGTCCTTAGGCCAGTTCTTCACATAGGCTCTGAGGCGGTTTCTGTCAAACGGAGTCCTTCTGTAATAGATGAAGGTACCTATTCCGTACTCGTCCTCACTTTCGCCTTCGTGTCTGTGCTCATGGTGGTGATGCTCATGTTCTTCATGCTCATGATGATGCTCGTGGTGGTCATGGTCGTGGTCATCATCGTCGTCATCATCCTCGTCGCCGCCCAGCTCGCCCTCTTCAAGAGCCTTGCACCAGCCTGCGGAAGCATAGACTTCGTCAAAATCAAACGAATCGGTTGCAAGGATATCTTTTACAGGTACATCGCCGTGACTTGTCTCAATGACCTTTACGCCGGGATGAAGTGCCTGAATGACCTTTCTGACCTTGGCAAGGTCTGCCTCGGATACAAGGTCGATCTTGTTGATGATAAGGGTTGAGCAGAACTCAATCTGCTGGATCAGAAGACTCTCAATGTCTTCTTCCTCTATCTCGTCCTTCTTAAGGAGGCTGTCTCCGGATGCGAACTCATCCACAAGTCTTGCAGCATCCACAACACCTACGACGTTGTCCAGCTTTCCGTTCTTGATCAGCTCCAGCTCCTGGGCAATGGGCATTGGTTCACAAACTCCGGAAGCCTCGATCAGGATGTAGTCATACTTGCCTGTCTTGATCATCTTCTCGATGTTCGTAGCCATCTGACTCTTTAATGTGCAGCAGATGCATCCGTTTGTGAGAGGCACTATGTCACTTGTATCTGTGATGTTTCCGCCCTTTTCAATGAGGGAAGCATCAACGTTGATCTCACCGATGTCATTCACTATGACAGCAACCCTGTAACCCTGCTGGTTGTTCAGGACTCTGTTCAAAAGCGTTGTCTTTCCGGCTCCGAGATAGCCGCAAAGAAGAGTAATCGGTGTCTTCTGTTTCTTAACTACTGTCATATTCAGCTCCAAAGGACCGAAGGTCCTGCTCTAATATAACAAAAAGAGGCGCCAACGTGAAGTTTGGCGCCTCCTCTGTTTTTCAGGCTTTTTATTTGCCTTCGTAGGCCACTACTGAAGCAACGTCATAACCTTTGAGAACTTCGCGTCCCTTAAGGCCTTTAAGCTCCATCAGAGCCAGAACTTTGACTACTTTTCCTCCAAGCCTCTCGATGAGGTTGATTGAGGCCTTCATTGTTCCGCCTGTTGCAATCAGGTCATCCAGAAGAACGATTCTGTCTCCCGGTTTGACGCTTGATCTGTGAATCTCAATTGTGGCCTTGCCGTATTCAAGATCATAGGATTCCGAAACGGTCTCCCTTGGAAGCTTTCCTGCTTTCCTGATGGGAATGAACGGTTTGTTCAGAAGATATGAAAGCGGCATACCCAGCATGAAACCTCTGGACTCCGCTCCGGCTATGGCATCAAACTCAAGACCCTTGAGAAGTTTGACCATCTCATCGATGGCAAGCTTGAGACCATCGGCACTCTCCAGAATTCCGGTTATGTCCCTGAACATGATTCCCGGCTCCGGGAAATCTGGAATTGTAATTATGTAATCTTCGACTTTCTTTTTCATCGCGTCCTCCGCATGCAATGAAAATGTTAGCACACTCGGAGGGCACAAAGTAATATATCAGTGAGAAAAAATTTCACACTGGTGTCATTTTTTTCACAGTTGTATACAATTTTCAAAGCCAGCCAAATAGTGCTTTTCATAAAAAACTGCCCAAAATTATGTGTAAAGCGATAAAATACGCCTTATTTTTCTATTTTTTCGTTTTTCTACTGTTTTATTGGGAACTTGGCACGGTACTTGCTATAAAGAAGGCAGAGCAACAGTTTTTTTCAATATACCTCCTTTTAGTGTGAGACGCCTGGACAGAGTTCAGGCGTTCTTTTTTTGTGCTTTCGGGGCGCTCGGGGTCATCGTGGTCAACGAGGCCTTCCATCAACATCCAGATTGTGACATAATCCCCTCTGAAATGGCGCAGGATAAAAAAGAAAGAGAAAGCAAGAAGAACAGAGGCCTTTGGCAGCTTGTCAAATTCCTCATTGTCGGAGGAATCGGGGCGATAATTCAGCTGATTGTGGTCAATGTCCTGTATTTTATGATGAAGGACTGGAAGGTTGCGCTTCCGGCATTCATTTCAGGAATCTTCAATGAGTCCGTAATGGGACAGGGAAACAGCAACTGGGGCTATGTCCTGCCGTTTTTCATTTCAAATCTTGTTGCCAACACATATCAGTACATCCAGAACAAGAAGACCACTTTCAAGGCCGATGCCCCTAAGTGGAGCTTTGCCGTCTACTTTGTGGTTCTTGTGATTCTGATTTTTGTGGCCACATGGCTTCAGGGAATTCTGAACCACCTGTTCATAAGCACAGGAAGGCCGTTCTTTGTAAAGCTTGCACCTACTCTGGCAGTCATATTCGCCGGTATCGTCTATACATTGGTGCTGTTTCCACTTGAGAAATTCGTTCTTTTCAAAGAGAAAACTCGTGTGTGAAGCAGGAAAAGGTTCCCGTATGACAGGCAGGGCCGTCGGGATTAACTTCAATCAGAAGAGCATCATCGTCGCAGTCACTTGTAATTGACACTATGTGCTGAAAGTTTCCGCTTGTCTCACCCTTGAGCCAGAGCTTTCTGCGAGATCTGGACCAAAAGCATGTGAGACGTTTTTCAATGGAGATCTCAAGGGATTCCCTGTTCATATATGCAAGAGTCAGGACCTGCTTTGTGCTGTGGTCGACAACAATTGCCGGAATCAGGCCGTTTGAATCAAATTTTAGGTCATCTATGCAAGTCATAACTTCTCCTCGGTCAGTCTCATTGGTATTCCGTTTTCTGCAAGAACCTTCTTAAGCTCTGGAATCTTCACTTCCCCGAAGTGAAAGATCGATGCGGCAAGGCCGGCATCAACTCTGGGCAGGGTTTTGAACAGTGTCACAAAATCCTCTATGCATCCGGCTCCGCCGCTTGCTATGACAGGAACGGAGACTGCATCGGAGACAGCTTTCAGCATCTCTATGTCAAAGCCTTTCTTCACCCCGTCGGTATCTATGCTGTTTAAGACTACTTCACCGGCTCCGTTTTCTACGCACCTCTTTATCCAGGACACAGCCTCAAGACCTGTGTTTTCACGTCCGCCTTTTGCAAAGACGCGGAAAACTCCGTCAACGCGCTTCACATCTGCTGAGATGACGACGCACTGGCTTCCGTAACGCAAGGCGGCCTCTTTGACAAGAGACGGATTTTTTATGGCTCCCGAGTTTACGCTGACCTTGTCGGCTCCGCACTTGAGGACTATGTCAAAATCATCGAGGCTGTTGATTCCACCTCCCACAGTAAGAGGGATGAAGACCTTCGATGCTGTCTTTCTGAGAATGTCAGTAAACAGCTTTCTTCCGTCAGACGATGCGGTGATGTCGTAGAACACAAGCTCATCGGCCCCAGCCCTGCTGTAGTAGTCGGCAAGGTCCACAGGCGATGATACGTCAGAAAGGCCAGTAAAGTTCACGCCTTTCACAACACGTCCGTCTTTGACATCAAGACATGGAATGATTCTTTTTGTAATCATCTTGCAACCTCCAGCGCATCTTCAAGTCTGATTGCCCCGCTGTAGTAGGCTTTTCCGATTATGGCCCCGTAAAGTCCGATCTCCTTCAGGGCCTTCACATCCTCAAGTGTTGAAACTCCACCCGATGCGGTGATATCCATCTTCACTTCTGAGGCTATTTTTCTGTAAAGTCCCAGGTTTGTTCCCTTCATGGCTCCGTCCTTGGAGATGTCCGTTACTATCGCTCCCCTGACGCCCAGGTCCTGTAGTTCTTTCAGAAAGTCCAGACCGCTTTTTTCCGTCTTCTCAAGCCAGCCTTTGATTGCAACAAAGCCGTCCTTCATATCCACACCTACGGCAATCCTGTCTCCGTATTTCTTCAGAGCGGATTTCAGAAGATCCGGATCACTTATGGCTGAAGTTCCCAAAATTATGCGGGATATTCCTGCATCAAGATAACGCTCGATGGTGGCCATGTTTCTGATACCGCCTCCGATTTCCGAATAAAGGCCGTGAATTGATGCTATTTTCTCAATTGTCCCCATGTTAACCGCAGAACCCTCTCTGGCTCCGTCCAAGTCCACGAGGTGAATTGCCGTACATCCTTTGTCCACAAAGTCCTGGGCCACTTCCCAAGGCTTTTCGCTGTAGACGGTGACCTGGTTGTAATTACCCTTTAAAAGTCTTACCGCCTTGGAACCGAGAATATCGATTGCAGGAAAAATCAACATATCAGAATATCTCCACAAAAGCCTTGAGAATCGAAAGTCCTACCGTGGCACTCTTTTCCGGATGGAACTGAGTACCGTAGACGTTACCGCGCTGAACGCTTGCCGTAAGGATTCCGCCGTAATCGGTGACGGATGTCGTATAGGAATCACATCCTGTTGCGTGGTATGAGTGCACAAAGTAGACGTAGTCGTTTTCCTTTATATACTTGAAAAGCTCTGTCCTGTTTCTGAAAGACAGGGCGTTCCATCCGATTTGTGGAATCTTCAACCCCGGCTCTATGGTCTCAGCGATATCTCTCACCTCTCCCGGAATCAGACCGAGGCCTTCATAGATGCCGTCCTCATAGTCCTTTTCAAAAAGAAGCTGCATTCCCAGACAGATTCCCAAAAGCGGTTTTCCCTTTGAGGCATTTTCCAGGATGCAGGGCACAAGGCCGCTTGAAGAAAGAGCCGCCCTTGCATCACGGAAGGCTCCTACTCCGGGAAGAATCAACCTGTCGGCCCTGTTGAGGTCTTCTTCTTTTGAGGTGACAAGCGCCTCTTCTCCGACGGCGGAGAGAGAACTTTTCAGAGAAAAAAGGTTTCCCACGCCGTAGTCGATGATTGCTGTCATCAGAGAACCCCCTTGGTTGACGGAATCTCATCCATTGCCTCAGGGTCTATTGCAACTGCTTTTCTCAGAGCTCTGGAAACTGCCTTGAATGTGGCCTCGGCAATGTGGTGCGAATTCTTTCCTGCAAGCTGTCTGATGTGAAGAGTCACAGCGGCGTTTGAGCAGAAGGCCTGGAAGAACTCCTCAACAAGCTCCGTGTCAAAGTCACCGATCTTCTCGGTTCTGAACTGAAGATCACAGCAGAGCATTGCCCGTCCAGAGATATCCACAGAGGCAAGCACAAGGGCCTCGTCCATGGGAAGGGTGATGTCACCATATCGGAAGATTCCGCGTTTTTCACCCAGAGCCTGCCTGAAGGCCTGTCCAAGGGCAATTCCGATATCTTCGACGCTGTGATGGTCGTCCACGCATGTGTCGCCCTTGCATGTTACGCCAAGGTCGAATTTACCGTGGCGGGCAAAAAGCGTCAGCATGTGATCAAGAAAGCCCACGCCGGTTGAAATTTCAGCCTTGCCTGTTCCGTCAAGATTGAGGGAAAGCCTGATGTTGGTTTCTGCTGTCTTTCTTGCAATCTCACTACTTCTCATATTGCCTCCTGTTTTCCGGCCTCGGCCAGAATCTCCTTAACTTTTGTGATGAAAATCTCCATGCTCTCTTTGGAGCCGATTGATACGCGGCACCAGTTGGAAATGCGGTCTTTGGTAAAGTGCCTGACCAGAACACCTTTCTCTTTCAGCCTTGAGTAAAGCGTTGTGCCGTCAATTTTATCTGATGAGATGAAGATGAAGTTCGCACATGAAGGAAGAACCTTGAAGCCTATCTTCTTCAGCTCATCTACTGTGTAATTTCTGTTTTCGATTATGGCGTTGCAGTTTTTCTTTGTATATGCCTCGTCTGACAGGATTCCTATTCCCATGGCACTTGTCATCGAATTGACGTTGTACGGATTGGTTGAATACTTGATTGTGTTCAGATCCGCAATTATCTCCTTGGATGCTATCGCATACCCCAGTCTTCCGCCTGCAAAGCTTCTGGATTTGGAGAACGTCTGGCAGACCATAAGGTTTTTGTACTTCTTTGTAAGTGAAACGCAGCTCTGGGCTCCGAAGTCCACATAGGCCTCGTCCACAACGACGATGCGATTTTCGTCTGCTTTCACAAGGCGCTCGATTTCGCTGACAGGAAGGGCAACCCCCGTAGGTGCGTTGGGATTGGCGATAAATACCGTGCCCTTTTTTCCCATGTAGTCATCCACACAAAGCGAGAAATCCTCCCTGAGGGGAATTGTCTCATAGGGACTTGCGTTCAGATCTGCAAAAACAGGATAAAAGCCATATGTTATGTCTGCAAACAGCGCAGGATTATCCTTGTCCGTATATGCCATGAAGGCAAAGTTCAGAATCTCATCCGATCCGTTTGAAGTAAGAACCATATCGGAATCTACATTATAGGTTTTTGCTATGGCCTGAGTCAGAGCCTGGGACTGAGGGTCGCTGTAAAGATTCAGAACCCTTGTGTTCTGCTCAGCATACTTTTGGGCCTTCGGAGAAGGCGGAAAGGGACTTTCGTTGGTGTTGAGCTTCACATAACGGTCCATTTCCGAAGGCTGCTCGCCCGGAACATAGGCTTCAAGATTTGAATACTTTTTGGAAAAGAATCTGCTCATAAGCTCTCCCCCTTATATGCGCTTCTGGCAAGAGCGCTTCTTGCGTGGGCCTCAAGACCTTCACGTCTTGCAAACAGGGCGATATCCTGTGCCACTTCATCAAGGGCCTTTTGTGTGTAGTACGTGAACTGATACTTTTTGACAAAATCATCCACTGAAAGCGGGGACGAGAACCTTGCCGTTCCGCTTGTGGGAAGTGTGTGGTTAGGTCCTGCAAGATAGTCGCCCAAAGCTTCCGGGCAGTTGCGACCTAAGAACACAGATCCTGCGTTTCTGATTTTATCGAGATAGTCGAAAGGATTATCCACACAAACCTCAAGGTGCTCGGGGGCGATTCTGTCACTGATTTCAATGGCCTGATCTATCGATGAAGCTACAATAATCTTACCGTTACTTTCAATCGAGGCCCTTGCAATGCCTTCTCTCGGAAGGGCATTGAGCTGAATCTCAAGCTCATCCGCAACCTTCTGAGCCAGCGTCATGCTGTCGGTGATAAGAACAGCCGAGGCGTTTCTGTCGTGCTCTGCCTGACTGAGCATGTCGGCGGCAACAACCTTTGGATTGGACTTTCCGTCTGCGATGATGAGTATCTCGCTGGGACCTGCAATCATGTCTATTCCGACAATACCAGACACTTCCTTCTTTGCTTCTGCAACATAGATGTTTCCGGGACCGACTATCTTGTCAGCCTTAGGTACAGTTTCCGTTCCATAGGCAAGAGCGGCTATGGCCTGGGCGCCTCCTATTCTGAAGACTCTGTCCACACCGGCAACAAAGGCAGCGGCTAAAACAGCCTGGCTGATTTTTCCGTCTTCTGAGGGAGGAGTCACCATGACAACCTGATCCACTTTTGCAATCTTTGCAGGGATGGTATCCATAAGGACTGTGGAAGGATAAGCAGCGGTTCCTCCGGGAACATAGATTCCGGCAACGGAGACAGGCACTATTTTCTGACCAAGGACAACCCCGTCTTTTTCGGAGACCACAAAGCTTTCCCGCTTCTGGCGGCTGTGATAGTCTCTGATATTGTCGGCGGCCTTTTTCAGAACATCCATAAAGTCCTTGTCCATGGATTTTGCGGCAATTTCGATTTCTTCTCTGGAAACCTCGATAGAATCAATCTTAGCCCCGTCGAACCTGAGGGTGTAATCCCTCAGAGCCTCATCCTTTCTCTCCTTTACATCAGCAAGGATTGCTGAAACCACATCCGAGACATCCCTAGATGATGTCGAACGAGAAAAGATTCTGTCCTCCGAAACCACTCCATATTCCAAGATTCTGATCATTTGTTTGCCTCCACCTGTCTTCTGAGTCCTTCAATCACCCTAAGGACATCGTTTCTCTTGAATTCATAAGAGGCCTTGTTAGCTATGAGTCTTGCGGATATCGGCATGATGGTCTCCTTGACCTCAAGGCCGTTTTCCTTAAGAGTAGTTCCGGTCTCCACTATATCAACTATCACATCGGACATGCCCAGAACAGGAGCAAGCTCGATCGAGCCGTTCAGATGTATGATGTCTATCTCCCTTCCGAGTGACGCATAATAGCGTCTTGCGATGTTTGAGAACTTAGTCGCAACCCTCAGCGTGACATCTGCATTGTCCCTGAAGTCCTTCTTGGCTGCCACGCACATGCGGCATTTTCCGGTTTTCAGATCCAGAACCTCATAGATGTCCGGCATGTATTCATCAATTATGTCCTTTCCTGCAACTCCTATGTCTGCGGCACCCCGCTCTACATAGACTGCAACATCGCTGGGTTTTACCCAGAAGAATCTGACTCCAGTCTTCTGATTCTCAAAAACAAGCTTTCTGGAATCACCCAGAATCTCAGGGCAATCAAAGCCTGAAGCTGCGAACATGGTGTAGACCTTTTCTCCGAGTCTTCCCTTGGGAAGTGCGATATTAAGCATTATCTTTACCTCCCATGTCAACAAGATCCCTGTAACGCAGGCTTTCATCTGGCTCTTTAAGAGTCACTACGCTCTTTCCGCTGTTTCTGATTTCCTGGGCTTTTTTAAGCACGGCCTTTATATCATCACTGTCGCTATACTTCAGAACAACGTCCACATCATACTCGGGAACATCCTCCAAAAGTCTCTCAAGAGAATCAAGATACACGGCAAAGCCGATAGCCCTGGACTTTCTCTTCATCCTCTTCATCAGCTTGTCGTACTGACCTCCGGAAATCACTGCAGACGGTACGCCCTGAACGTAGCCGCGAAACACGATTCCGTTGTAGTACTTCATTCCGTCAAGGATTGAAAAATCAATTCTCATCCTCTTCGGATCAAGCGTATTTGCTATTGTCCTTAGCTCAGAAAGACTCTTTTCATCCACTTCCATATCAGAAAGCTGCTTGAAAACTTCATCTACCGAGCCTGAAATCATTGCAAGCTTTGCAATCTTGGATAGAGGTTTGCAGTATTCGGGATTCTTTTCGGAAAGATCTTCCAAAACCGAGACACTGCGCCCAGAGAGGGCTTTTGCTGCCTCAGATGCAAGAGCCTCAGGAATCTGATTCAGAAGGCTTTCCACTATCCCGATGTGCGAGATTGTGAGAATTGAATTCTTTGAGATTGAAGCAAGGCTCATCTGTGCAAGTGAGGCCACTTCGCAAAGCTCTAAAAGACCTACATCTCCTATGCATTCAAGACCTGCCTGCATAATCTCGCGGAATGTTCCGCTACTTGATGAGACACGGTAGACATTCTCGCCGTAACAGATTCTGGAGACGGTATTGCTCTTATCCTTGACGCTTCTGACTATGGAAAGGGTCACATCAGGCTTCAGTGCCAAAAGTTTTCCGTCGGTATCGTTAAAGGTAATGATGTTGGAGGAAACCAGAAAGTCCTTATTGCGGGCATAAAGGTCATACTCCTCGAAGCGGCTCATCTTATATGTCTTATAGCCGAATGAGGAATACAAAGATCTGAGCCTGAATAGTACCTTCTCCTCTCCTTTGAGGTTGTATTTCTCAGTCATTGCCTTCTCCTGCCTTGCGGATGCGTCCGATCACTGTCCTATAGCCGCCGTCACCGTAGACAAGGCATCTGTTGACCCTTGAGATAGTTGCGGACGACACGCTTGTAATCTTGGAGATTTCCTGGTAGTTCTTGCCTTCATCAAGCAGAAACGCAACCTGAAGCCTCTGTGCCAGGTCCTGAAATTCCTTGATTGTGCAGACATCTTCAAAGAACGAGCGGCACTCCTGCTCTGTCTTCAGAGAGAGAACCGCTTTGAAAAACTGCTGGGCAATATTCGGATCTATCTTATCCATATGTATCTCCGTTGTCTGTGTTATTGCGCTATCACATTAGCACTTTAGCGCATTAAAGTAAATAGCATTCCTTGAAAATCTTGCAAATCTTGCACACTTTGCAAATCTTGCAAAACTCTGCAAATGTCAGAAGCATTTTCAGAACCTAAAAGGCGATACAAAGGATAGCTCACTCATCAAAACCTAACGTTAGCTTTTGCAATGTAACTTATTTTATTTCAAAATAAAGAATTATTTCCACATTTACTCTTGAATGACGACTTCTTTTTCATTAAATTAACTGACGTGAAACTGAATTTGCATCGATACAGGGCATATCTCTACCTGGCTCCGGCCATAATCCTGGCGGCTCTATTTTGCTGGTACCCGGCAGTCAAAGGGTTTATCGAGTCTTTTTTCACTGTTTCACATTCGGGCATAGTCCAAGGCTTTGCAGGCCTTTCCAATTATAAGACACTCTTTTCGGACAGGGCCTTTCTGAACAGCATCTCAAACACACTTAGATTCATAGTGCTCTTTGTACCTTTAAACACCTTCCTGACACTTCTGGCTGCATCTCTTACAAGAAGAAAAAGCAGGCTGTCCTTCATCCCCGAATACATATTCTTTGTTCCTGTTGCAGTATCGCTTTCTGCATACTCGCTTCTTCTGAGGGAAATGTTCCGTGGCAGGGCATCTGTCATAAACAAGATTCTCGGAACCGATTTTCTTTGGATCAACGACAAAAGCGGGGCCATGGCCACTTTGGTCATTTTGGGCATATTTCTGGATTTCGGAATAGATTACATACTTCTGATGAGCGCATTCAGGGGCATCGACAAGAAAATAATAGAGGCCGCGCGTATGGACGGAGCCGGCGGGTGGAGGCTGTTCTTCCAAGTCGAGCTTCCGCAGGTCCGCGGGACTGTGCTTGCAACGGTGTTCCTTGCCTTGAAGGATGCCATCCTGATTTCCGCACCCATCATCATTCTCACAGAAGGCGGCCCGTACAGGTCAACCGAGACCATAATGTTCTACTACTACACCGAGGCCTTCAGAAGCGGAAACAGAGCGGTTCAGAATTCCATGGCAGCCCTTGTTCTGACAATTGCAGCCG
>JAGBRG010000118.1 GCA_017632495.1 Spirochaetales bacterium | reverse complement strand
TTTCATCCGACACAGATTCTTGCCGACCTTCTCACGGTGAAGGAGCACTTCGGAAGCCTCAAGGGCAAGAAGCTTGTCTTCATGGGCGATGCAAGATTCAACATGGGAAACTCACTGATGGTCGGATGCGCAAAGATGGGCATGGATTTTGTGGCCTGTGCACCTGAAAGCTACTTCCCCTCAAAGGATCTTGTAGCAACCTGTCAGGAGATTGCCAAGAAGACCGGAGCCACGCTCTCTTTCATCTCCGATCCCGTCAAGGCAACAAAGGATGCCGATGTCATCTACACCGATGTCTGGGTTTCCATGGGTGAGCCTGCCGAGGTCTGGGAGAAGAGAATCAAGGATCTTTCCCCCTACCGCGTGACAACCGAGATTATGAAGAACGCAGGAGAAAAGGCAATCTTCCTGCACTGCCTTCCCTCCTTCCACGATCTTCACACCACAATCGGAAAGGATATCTATGACAAGTTCGGCCTGACCTGCATGGAGGTCACGGACGAGGTCTTTCAAAGCCCCCAGTCGCTGGTGTTCGATGAGGCTGAGAACAGAATGCACACTATCAAAGCCGTTATGGCAGCAACACTTTAAGGAGAAAAATTATGGAAAAGAAAGATATTAAGAAAGTTGTTTTGGCATATTCAGGTGGACTTGATACATCCATCATCATCCCCTGGCTCAAGGAGAACTACAACAATCCAGAGATCATCGCTGTCGCAGGTAATGTGGGACAGGCCGACGAACTTGAGGGCCTTGAGGAAAAGGCAATAAAGACCGGAGCTTCCAAGCTCATCGTCGCAGACCTTGTGGATGAAATGGTTGATACAATCATCATCCCGGCTTTGAAGATGGATGCAAAATATGAGACCTATCTGCTCGGAACAGCATTCGCAAGACCGATCATCGGAAAGAAGCTTGCAGAAATCGCCCTGTCAGAGGGAGCCGATGCAATTGTCCACGGCTGTACAGGAAAAGGAAATGACCAGGTCAGATTCGAGCTTGCCATCAAGCGCTTTGCACCTGGCATGAAGATCATCGCTCCGTGGAGAGAGTGGAACATCAAGTCCAGAGAGGAAGAAATCGACTACGCCGAGGCTCACAACGTTCCTTTGAAGATCTCAAGAGAGACAAACTACTCCAAGGACAAGAACCTGTGGCATCTTTCCCACGAAGGTCTGGATCTTGAAGATCCGGCAAATGAGCCGAACTATGACAAGCCGGGCTTTCTGGAGATGGGAATCTCCCCTGCCATGGCCCCTGACAAGCCGACCTATGTGACAATCAGCTTTGAAGCGGGCGCTCCTGTTGCCATCGACGGCCAGAAGATGAAGGCTTCCAAGATCATCGAGAAGCTCAACAAGCTCGGAGGAGAGAACGGAATCGGAATCATCGACATTGTCGAAAACAGGCTCATCGGAATGAAGGACAGGGGCGTGTACGAGACCCCTGGCGGAACCATCCTCTACAAGGCACACGAGCAGCTTGAGATGATCACCGTTGACAAGGACACCCTTCATGAGAAGCAGAAGCTTGCTGTGGACTACGCCGACCTGATTTACAACGGAAAGTGGTTCTCACCTCTTCAGGAGGCACTTACTGCCTTTGCAAACGAGTCCAACAAGTACGTCACAGGCGATGTCAAACTCAAGCTCTACAAGGGCAACATCATCCCGGCCGGCATGACATCACCGTACTCGCTCTATTCCGAGAACCTTGTGACTTTCGGAGAAAGCGACTACGACCAGAAGCAGGCCGAGGGCTTTATCAACCTCTGGGGTCTTCCGACCAATGTTCAGGCTCTGAGGGAAAAAGGATTACTTTAAGGACTTTCATATGGCTAAGATGTGGGCAGGAAGGACAGAAGGCAAGGTGGATAACCTGGCCGACAGCTTCAATTCCTCGATAAGCTTTGACAAGAAACTCTATAAGCAGGACATCCAGGGAAGCATGGCACACGCGGCCATGCTTTCAAAGCAGGGAATAATAGCCTTTGAAGAGGCAGATTCTATAATTTCTGCACTGACACAGATACTTTCGGACATCGAAAGCGGAAATCTGAAGATCGACCCCAAGGCCGAAGACATCCACATGTTCGTAGAGCAGGTTCTGACTGAGAGAATCGGAGTAACAGGGAAAAAGCTTCACACCGCAAGAAGTAGAAACGACCAGGTTGCCCTTGATATGAGACTCTATCTGAGGGACTTTTCTGACAAGGTGGCTGCCTCCCTCAAAGCACTGATTTCCCAGCTAAAGGACAAGGCAAAGGAAAACATAGATGTTCTGATGCCGGGCTACACCCATCTTCAGCATGCGCAGCCTGTATTGTTTTCACATCACATGATGGCTTATGCCATGATGCTGCTGCGCGATGCGCAGAGGATTTCGGATTGCAGAAAGAGAATCAATGTCAGCCCCATCGGATGCTGCGCCTTAGCCGGAACAACCTATGACACAGACAGAGCCTTTGAGGCCGAGCAGCTGGGCATTGACTCGGTGTGCCTCAACAGCCTTGACGGTGTTTCGGACAGAGACTTCTGCGTTGAGATGCTCAGCTGTCTTTCCATCATCATGATGCACCTAAGCAGGCTTTCGGAAGAGCTTGTTCTGTGGTCAAGCCAGGAGTTCGGCTTTGTTGAAATGAGCGACAGTTTTTCCACAGGGTCATCCATCATG
>JAGBRG010000117.1 GCA_017632495.1 Spirochaetales bacterium | reverse complement strand
TGAAGACGTCTTATGTGAAGGACATTCCTTTCGTGGAAGTGATGAAGGCTGTAGAGCAGCCAACTGACCCTGAAGAACTCGAAATATGGGAAGAAGCGATGGCCCTCATCACACCTGCCAAAGAGCCTGTAGATGCAGTTGAACCTGTAGATCCAGATGAAGAGGATCCTCAGTCTGATGCTCCTGTTTTGAACTCTCAACATATGCTTCCTGAGGATACAGATGCTGATGCTGATGCTGATGCTGTAGAAGAGCCCAAAAAGGAGGCCGCTCCGGAGCGTGACTACGAAAAAGAGTTGAAGATTACATCAATCATCCCAAGAGTACCCGGTTACGCCAAGACCCTTGCAGCCCTTCAGGAAGAAGCCTGCGTCATCCCTCCCAGTGGAGCCATGGCCGGTATTTTTGCCGCGACAGACAGGCGCGTAGGCGTTTGGCAGGCACCTGCCAATGTTGGAGTAGCCTCTATCAAAGGCTTAAGCCAGCTCCTTACTGACAATCAACAGGACAAGATGAATGTAGATCCAAGCACATCCAAGTCAATCAATGCCATCCGCTATTTCAAGGGAAAAGGCTATCTTGTTTGGGGCAGCCGCACCCTCAATGCCGGAAGCAATGAGTGGAGATATGTACCTGTAAGGAGGCTCTTCAATTATGTAGAGCAGAGCGTCAAGCTTTCAACCTACTGGGCAGTGTTCCAGCCTAACGACTCCAACACCTGGACAAAGATCAAGTGCCAGATAAGCAACTTCCTGAACACTCTCTGGCGTGACGGCGCACTTGCAGGTGCCACACCGGAAGAGGCTTACTTCGTGGAGGTTGGAAAAGACATCACAATGACTGCCGAGGACATCTACAATGGCTATCTCATTGTCAGGATAGGCCTTGCAGCCGTTCGTCCGGCAGAATTCATCGTCCTGGAGTTCTCACATAAAGTTCAAGAATAATTTAATACTGTAATATCATGGCAAGCAATTACCCACTTACCGGTTTTCACTTCTCAGTCCGCTGGAACCCGGACGATGAAGAAAACATAAGCTTCTCCGAAGTATCCGGCCTTAATGTGACAGCCGCCGTCATTGAATATCGCGAGGGCTCAGACCCTGAGTATACAACCCTCAAGATGCCAGGACTCAAGAAATACAGCAATGTTACTCTCAAGAGAGGCTCGATGGCAGCAGACAACGGCTTCTTTGAATGGTTCAAGGATATCAAGAACAATACCGTCAAAAGGCGCGACATCACCATTATGCTTCTTGATGAGAATCAGGAGGAAGTCATCACCTGGAGCCTCAAGAACGCGTTCCCTGTCAAATATGACGCAGGCGCGCTTAACGCGGCAAAAGGAGAAGTCCTGATTGAGTCCCTTGAACTTGCATACGAAAGCTTTACTGTTGAAAGGCATTAATGGGAACATCAGAGAAACCAGCAATCGCTAAAGAGGCGGACAGTTACAACAAGCTAATCCCATCCTTCTTCTTCCAGGTATTCTTCATCTCGGACGATTTTGTCCCTGACCGCCTGGGATTCAGCGAGGTTTCAGGATTGTCTGTTGAACTTCAGACCGAGGAAGTGTTTGAAGGAGGCGGTAACACCTATGCTTACCGCCTCCCCAAACAGGCCAAGCCAAAGAACCTGGTATTGAAGCGGGCTCTTAATCCTGCGTCGCCAAATGTGATTGAATGGGCCAGGGACTGCGTAGAGAAATTCCAGATACGCCCCTTGACCTTGGTGATTTCTCTTGAAGACGCATCCCAGCAGCAGTTGAAGGTCTGGAATGTAATGAACGCCTATGCCGTTAAGCTTTCAGTAAGCGATTTCAGCGCCAGCAAGAGCGAAATGGTCATAGAGACCCTGGAACTGACCTGCCAGTCCATTGTAGAAGTTAAACCGGACTAGACTTTATGAGTTTAAGGATCCGTGAAATAATAATCCGGGCAGAGGTTACCGGGGCTCAGGAAGACCGTATTGCCTTGCAGCAAGACAGTCCCAAAGAGAGCCGGGAACCTAATGGACAGTCAAGCCTCGCTAACCGTTTTTATGAAGAAGATCACGCCAAGGAGAATGAAAGATGACTGATGTTCCAGTAAATAAAGAGAGAACCATCAAGGCTACGGGCAAGGTTGATTACGCTCAAAAGATGAACTTCAAGGCATTCCACGACGTTCATTTCAAAAAACCGATAGAGGATGAATCAACCCACGAGCAGCTTGCTTTCACTGTGCAGGTCAACCCGGATTCCCTTACAAGGTCTTTTTCTACAAAGACTGTAGAAAACAAGAAAATCCGTTCCGAGAGCAGTTCAGGAGAAGGAGCCGGCTTTGATTCGGAGAATTATTCCTTTGACCTGATCTTTGACGGAACCGGAGCCCTGGGCGCCTCTTCAATAGGCAAGGCAGATGAATATTTCCAGAAATTCCTCAGTACCGTCTATGCCAAGAAGACGCTCAAGGCCGTCAAGAAAGAGGCCAACTTTGTTGAGCTGAACTATTGTGGCGATACGTTCTATTGCAAATTGTCCAGCCTTACTGCAAAGTATACAATG
>JAGBRG010000116.1 GCA_017632495.1 Spirochaetales bacterium | reverse complement strand
GGCTGTAAGGCTCTGCACAGGATGTGAATCGGTTTGTGCACATGAGAGGACCCGAGGGACATGAAGTAGCCCTTTTTGTTTCTCAGGCGATGTAGTCCAGAATCAGCTTCACAAACAGAAGGCCTGTGACAATCAGCATGACAGGTCTTACAACCTTCACATCCTTCTTGATGGCAAGACGGCTTCCGATGAAGTTTCCAAGAATCGAGAACAATGCGCAGATGATGGCAACATTGTAGACCACATAGCCGTAACGCACAAAATTGAACAATGCTGCAAGGTTTGAAGCCCAGTTGACGATTCTTGCGTTTCCGCAGGCCTTCTTTACTTCAAGACCGGCTATCATTATGAAGCCGAACTGCATGAACATGCCGGCTCCAGGGCCGTAGAATCCGTCGTAAAAACCGACAATAAGGCCGATCAAGGCTCCAAGAAGGATGTAGGCAGCGCTGCTTTTTGTCTTGTGCTCACGACTTGAGTAATCTTTCTTGAGAAACACTAAAAGTGCTACCACAGGTGTTGCGATGAGCATGATCAGGTTAAAGGCTCTTCCGCTTATTCCCAAAGCCACCTTGCTTCCGAAAAAAGATCCCACCAGGGCACAGATTACAGACGGAATGAGGCTCAGGGCATGGACATTGCCCGTTCTGATGTAGTTTACGGAGGCAACGGTACCGCCGATAATTGATGAGAACTTGTTGGTTCCCAGTGCGAACTGGTCCTTGATTCCCACGGCCTGATAGGAGTTCAAGCTGATAAGGCCACCGCCACCGGCGATGGAGTCAATGAAACCTGCGAGAAAGATAAGCGGACAAAGAATCAATAACTGCTGAATCATGCTTGTATTATTCCCGAAACGTCATAAGTATTTCTAGTCCATGACACCCGCAAATGCGTTATGAAGGTTTCTCAGGAAGCTGTCCTTATAACGTATGCGCGCGTTATCCTCCTTATAATAAACACGAAGAACATCAGGCGGCATGAAGCGGTCCACGGGGATTATGCTTACATCGGGGTTGAGCTTTCCGGTGTAGTTTCTCAAGAACATGTCTGAATAGATTGTCAGGGCCATCTCCTTCTGAGAAAGCTCAAAGGCCGTCTGAGAGTTTTCAGTCTCAAGCAGAATCTTTGGTGTGAGCTTTCTGCTTCTTAGAGCGTTATCAAACATATCACGGCTTCTGTTTCCGGGATTGAGAAGAACAAACGGACAGTCGATTATGTCTTCAAGGGCAAAGTCCTCGGTCTTTTTGCTGAGGATGAAGGTGGCCTGCTCGGGACCCTTCACGTTTGAAAGGACCTTCTTGGGAATGACGATGAAAAAGTGCTCCTCAAACAGCGGGTCGCTGGCAAAGCCTTCCAAGGATGGGTTGTCGGCGGTGATCCAGAAGTCCAGTTCGCCTCGGATCAGGCGTTCAAGAAGGTAGCTTGAATGCTCTTCGAATATGCTGATGTGTACGTGCGGATGGTCTAGGGCATAGCCTGGAAGAACACGCGGGAGGATGAACTGACCTCTTGTGAAGGAAAGGCCAAGGCGCAGCTCTCCGCGTTCTTCTTTTCGGATGTTGTTGAGCTTTTCATTCAGGGAGCTGTTTATGGTTTCAAAGCCCTGAACGGCCTCGTAAAGGCAGCGCCCGGCATCGGTAAGTGATAGGCGCGGGTTTCTGTCAAACAGACGGACTCCAAGTTCGCTTTCAAGATTGCGGATGTGGGAGCTTAAGGCCTGCTGGGAAATGTAGTGTTTCTGAGCGGCGTGGGTGATGTTAAGCTCGTCTGCGACGGTTTTGAAATAAGCCAGTGCAAGAAAGTTCATACCTTATGATTACCACAACCATATACTTGTGGCAAGTACCTAGATTTGTTTGGAAAATAGTGTTTTGCATTTTTTTTCGATTTTGATACATTTTCATTCAAATGCAGGAGGAATCATATGAAAAAACTAGCTTACTTAATCATTCTCGCATTTGTTTCAGTTTCAATGGTATTCGCAGGCGGATCCAACGAAAGCGCAGTTGACGTATCAAAGAGCGCTGCTTACGTTGATACAAATACAGTTGCAGTCGGTGCTGTTGTCATCGCACGTGATGATGTCCCGGCCGATGAGATTTATGCAATCGTATCTTCCATCTTTGAGAACAAAGATGCCATCTCAGCCCAGCATGCAAAGGGCAAAGAGCTTGATCTGGCTTTCGCTTCTTCAGTGACAGCTGTTCCTTACCATCCGGGTGCTGCAAAGTATTTCGCAGAGAAAGGCTACAAGGTTGCTTCAGTCAAGGACGGAGCCGGAAACGGAAAGGCTTC
>JAGBRG010000115.1 GCA_017632495.1 Spirochaetales bacterium | reverse complement strand
GTAAAGGAGTCCTGATGGACGACAGAAAGAAAAACGAAGGCAAAAGCATAGGAAAACTTCCCATCGCCATCATTCTCATCTCCGTCATCTGTCTTTTTTCCTTCTTTCTGAAGGATATTCTGATTCCTTTCATCAAATTGCAGTCGCAGAACGACATTGACGGTGCCACGGCACTTTTAAGGGGAAAAGGGGTCCTCGGCTTTGCCGCTGTCTCCCTGGTCGAAGCCCTACAGATGGTCGTAATCTTCATCCCTGCCGAGTTCATCCAGATCTCAAGCGGCCTGAGCTATCCCTTCCCCATCGCGCTTGCCTTATGTGACATAGGAGTGTGTCTTGGCGCCACCATCATCTTCATTCTTGTAAGAGTCTTCAACATCCAGTCCGAGGCCTATCAGAGGCGCAAGAAGATTATAGACAGAATCTCCGAGGGCGCACGGAATAAAAATACGATGGTCCTGCTTTATCTGCTTTTCTTCATGCCGCTTATTCCGTTCGGAGCCATCTGCTACTACGGAAGCAGCACAAAGCTGCCCTACAGAAAATACATATTCACAGTCGCAACGGGAGTTGTTCCATCCATTGTGGTGTCAAACCTGATGGGAGCAGCAGGAAGGGCCTTTGTAGGACAAGCCCTGCCGCTTTGGGTGCTGATGCTGATCATCGTACTTCTGGCAGCCCTGCTTTTTTTCATAATCGCCATCTTCATCAAGCGGTTCTTCTTAAGCGGCGATTCAAAGGAGATCGAATCCCCTGCATACGGGGCGGTGATTTCAGTCTTCAATATGATTCACGGCAAGAAACAGAAGGTGGAAATCGACGACGCCCTTCTTGATAGGGCCTCGTCACCGTACATCATGCTTTCAAACCACGAGTCCTTCTTTGACTTTCTGTATCTGTACAAGCTCAACCATCCCAAGAATCCTTCGTTCATCGTGAACGAGTATTACTGCACCCGCCCCATAGCCAGACATGTTCCGCTGGGATGCTCCATAATCCCCAAGAAGCTTTTCGTAACGGAGATGAAAACCCCTCTTTCCATTATGAGAAACATCAAGAGAGGCTACCCCGTGGTGCTGTTTCCTGAAGGAAGGCTTTCTCCGGACGGAAGGTCGAACACCTTTCTGCCGGGTGCGGCACTTTACAAGAAACTCGGCGTAGACCTTGTTCTTGTCAAAATCACCGGGGCTTATCTTGCAAATCCCAAGTGGCGCAAAAAGCGCTTTATGTCCGACATCAAGGTCAAGGTTCAGCGTGTCATCAAGAAGGACGAGATGCAGAACATGAGCGCCGAGGAGCTTGAAAAGATCATAGAAAACACGCTCTTCAACGACGCCTCGGAGAATCCGAACCGCCTTTTCCCTCAGAAAGACAAGGCAAAGGGACTTGAAAACATCCTCTACCGCTGTATCGACTGCGGGAGCCTTTACACAACAAAGGGCATCGGAAACGACCTGGTCTGCACTTCA
The DNA here is from genome assembly GCA_017632495.1 of Spirochaetales bacterium. Taxonomy (GTDB): domain Bacteria; phylum Spirochaetota; class Spirochaetia; order Sphaerochaetales; family Sphaerochaetaceae; genus UBA9732. The sequence continues at coordinate 8,611 of JAGBRG010000115.1, read as the reverse complement.
TGCGGATCAAAACATTCCATCGACGAAAACTATCATTTCACCACAGAGCCCTCAACCATTTCCGGATACTATGACAAAATCAAGGCACTTGAGGCCGCGGATCTGGACAACCTGGATCTGCACGCGAAGGTACGGACCAAGGTGTTTGCGGAAAACGGCAAGGTCATAAGGAAGGAACGCGGAGAGTGCACACTCAATCCCCTGGGGCTGAGCTATAAATCCGACACCACCGAATTCCTGGTCAGAATGGAGAACATGCCGGCTCTGGCATTCTCTTGCGGAACGGAGTTCGAGGTCTACCACAACGGCGATCTCTATTATTTCTACCCTGTGGAGAATCCCCAGCAGACGGCGCGCTGGGCACTTCTTGTGGACATGTTCGCTGAAAGGAGAAAGACAAAATGAAAGGGAAAACCCTGATCAACATATCAAAAAAGACATTCATAAATGTCAGCATACTTCTTGTAGGGCTTCTTCTTTTCTCCATCATAATGACCTTCATAGTGCCCAAGGGAGACTTCGGACTTCTTCCGGACGGAAGTGTGAACTATCTTGAATACATACCCAGAAGCAACCAGAGCGGAATCTCCCTGGTCAAAGGACTCTTTGCACCGATTCTGGTTTTCTTTTCATCAGACGGGGCGTCGCTGATTGCCTTGTCGCTGTTTCTTTTCTTCATCTCCGCCGCATTCCAGGTGATGAACGACACGGGCGGAATAAGATCCATCGTTGATGTGGTTGCACACAGATTCAGAGAGCGCAGGACTCTTCTTCTGGTTCTGGTTTCGCTTCTTTTCTACTGCTTCGGTTCGTTTCTGGGCCTTTTCGAAGAGATGCTTACCATGCTTCCCATTGTGACATCGCTATGCCTTTCGGTTGGTCTTGATTCGTTTTCAGGCTTTCTGTGCTGCACCATAGCATGCGGATTCGGTTTCGCAGGGGCTGTGACCAACCCGTTCACCGTACTTCTCGCTTCCCAGATCATCGGGGCGAATCCTATTGAAAATATCTGGTTCCGTCTTCTGATATTTGCCGTAATGTTCGGCGTTCTGATGCTCTTTGTTTTCCGGCATGTCAGAAAAATCGGGAAAGACCCGTCAAGCAGTCCGACATATGAACATGATCTTGAGATAGCAGCCTCGAATCTGGCGGACGGAACAAAGGAGGAAATGGAAAACGAGAGCCGCATCAGGAAAACATACTGCGTCTTTCTTCTGACGGCTCTGGTTCTGATAATAGCGGTATCTCTTCTTCCTTCGGTAAGAGGCCTTGCCGTTGTGATTCTGGCTTCTTATTTCCTGATCTTCGGAATCATCGCAGGCATCATCGCCTGCGGCAAGCCAAGGAAAGTATTAAGAAGTTTTCTGAGCGGAATTCTGGGTGCCTTGCCTACTCTTGCCTTCATTGCCTTTGCCGCATCGGTTAAGTTCGTATTCGAAGAAGGCGGAATCCTGCCCACCATAGTCCATCAGATCAACGTGATGATAGACGGTCACAGCCTGGTTACCGTGGCTCTTTCAATCTATCTGATCGTCCTTGTTCTGGAGTTCTTCATTTCATCATCCACGGCAAAGGCAATTCTTGTTATGGGTCTTCTTGCGATGGTCAACACAGGTCTTAGCCGCCAGATGCTGGTTCTGCTCTACACCCTGGGAGACGGTTACACCAATGTTATCTTCCCCACCTCGCCCGTGCTGCTGATTTCGCTTTCCATGATTGAAGTCGACTACTTCAAATGGATGAAGAGGGGTCTCCCCCTCTTCATTGCCACTTTTATTATGGTACTATCATTCATAGTCCTGGGCATAGGCGCAGGCTATTGAAGGCTGTTATAGTCTTTCGGCTTTCTCAACGTCCTTGAAGTATCTGTAGGTGTCGACCTTAAGCTCTCCGCAGGCATCCTCGTCACAGGCGATGATTGCGTTGTTGTGCATCTGAAGAGCGCTGCAGGTCCACTTCTGGCTGACACCGCCCTCTACGGTATGGGCAAGAGCGCGGGCCTTGTTGTGGCCGTTGATGAGAACAAGAACTTCCTTTGAATCAAAGACAGTTCCGACTCCGACAGAAAGAGCATAGGCCGGAACCTTTGACGGGTCGTTTCCGAAGAAGCGTGAATTGACGATTCTTGTGTCGGTGGTCAGGGTTCTGAGGCCGGTTCTGGAAGAAAGAGAGGTAAACGGCTCGTTGAAGGCAATGTGTCCGTCAACTCCGATTCCGCCCATGAACAGGTCTATTCCACCCATTGCGGCGATTTTCTTCTCATAGTCTTTGCACTCTTTCTCCGGGTCCTTTGCCATGCCGTTGAGCATGTTGATGTTCTGTGCGGGAAGGTCGATGTGATTGAAGAAGTTGTCATGCATGAAATACCAGTAGCTCTGGTCGTGGTCATGATCAAGACCGACATACTCATCCATGTTGAAGGTCACCACGTTCTTGAAGGAAACCTTACCTGCTTTGTTCATCTCGATGAGCTTCTTGTAGACTCCTAGTGGCGATGACCCTGTGGGCAGGCCAAGGACGAACGGACGTGCTTCCTTGTGGGAATTGATTGCCTTTGCGATGTGCTCTGCAGCCCATCTGCTCATTTTCTCGTAGTTTTCCTGGATAACAACTCTCATTCTGATTCATCCTCTATTCAACAGTAACACTTTTTGCCAGATTGCGGGGTTTATCAACATCTTCGCCCCTACTGACGGCTGTATAATATGCTAACAGTTGAAGTGGGATGATAGCAAGGGAAGCTGAGAAATATTTATTGCATTTGGGGATGTACACAACGAAGTCAGTGCTGTCCTCGATATTGTAGTTTCCGTAGTTGGTCACAGCCATCAGATAGGCTCCGCGGCTCTTTGCCTCGACCATGTTGCTTAAAGTCTTCTCGTAGAGTTCAGGCTGTGTGAGAACACCTATTACGAGTCTTCCGTCTTCAATCAGACTGATGGTTCCGTGCTTGAGCTCTCCCGCCGCATAGGCCTCCGAATGGATGTAGCTGATCTCTTTCATCTTCAGGCTGCCTTCCAGACAGATGGAGTAATCAAGACCCCTTCCGATGAAGAAGATGTCCTTTGCGTTGATGAGCTTTGAAGCAAACCACTGAAGCCTCTCCTGCTGCTCCAGGATACTATCTACCTTCTCCGGGATGGTCTCTATGTCTGACAGAAGAGCCTCTTTCTCGGCGGAGTCGATTCTGCCTCTGGCAAAGGCCATCTCGATGGCAATCAGATAGAGTGTGACCAGTTGGCAGTTATAGGCCTTGGTGGTTGCCACGGAGATTTCCGGACCGGCCTTGATGTAGACAACGTTGTCTGCCTCTCTGGCAATGGAGGATCCTACTACATTGACAACGGCAAGTGTCGGAACACCCTCTTCCTTGATCTTCCTGAGTGCGGCAAGGCTGTCCGCCGTCTCTCCGGACTGGGAGATGACTATGCAGAGCGAACCCTTTGGAATCGGAAGATTCCTGTAGCGGAACTCGGATGCCAACTCCACCCTCACAGGCAGACCGGCCATATCCTCAATCACATACTGGGCCGTAACCCCGCAATGGTAGGCCGAGCCGCATGCCACGATGAAAATCTGTTCAAAGCTTTTCAGTTCATCCGGGGACAGGCAGATATTGATCTTCTCTCCGTCGACTATGCTGTGGATTGTGTCTTTCAGGACCTTGGGCTGCTCATGGATTTCCTTCATCATGAAATGCTGGAAACCGCCCTTCTCGGCAGCCTCGGCGGAGTATGTGATCTCTGAGATCTCCTTGGGAATCTCCTCTCCGTTGAGATCATAGAAATGGGCCTCGCCGGGAATCAGGCGTCCCATCTCGAGGTTGCCGATGTAGTACACAGACCTTGTGTGGTTCAGAATCGCAGGGACATCGGAAGCCAGGAAAGTCTCGCCGTCTTTGACACCGATAATCATCGGACTGTCCTTTCTGGCTACATAGATCTCACCGGGATAGTCCTTAAACATAACGGCAAGGGCATAGGAGCCTCTGATTCGGACCATTGTCCTGGCAAGGGCGTCTATGGGTCCGATGCCGTACTTCTTGTAGTAGTAGTCAATCAGCTTAATTGCGACTTCCGTGTCGGTTCCGCTGTAAAAGACATACCCGTGGGACAGGAGCTTGGCCTTGATTTCCTGATAGTTTTCGATTATTCCGTTATGCACACCCACTACGTTGGATTCAACAACCCCGGAGCCGGAGTTCTTGCAGTTTCCGCTGACATGAGGATGGGCATTGATCTTTGTCGGCTCACCGTGTGTCGCCCACCTGGTGTGACCGATTCCACAGTTTCCGACAAGGTCACGGCCGTCATTGGTCTTCTCAATCAGGTTTGCCAGCTTTCCGATGGCCTTGACCACCTCAGCGGATTCAGAACCGTTTCTGACGGCAATTCCTGCTGAGTCATAGCCTCGGTATTCGAGTTTCCTGAGTCCATCAAGCAGAATGGGTGCAGCCTGATGATGTCCTGTAAATCCTACAATTCCACACATCTTTCAGACTCAGACGGCGTAGCCCTTCTTCTTAATCACTGAAATGACCTCGCCGACATACTGTCTGCAGATGTCCTCTGTCTTTGCCTCAACCATAACACGGATCAAGGGCTCTGTTCCACTCTCACGGACAAGAATCCTTCCCGAGTCACCGAGTTTTTCCTCGACTTTCTTCACGGCGTTCTGAACGTCCTCGTCAGCTATTGTGGTTGGCTTGTCCTTGACCCTGATGTTCTCAAGAACCTGCGGATAGGACTTCATGCCGCTTGCAAGCTCGCTGAGTTTCTTCTTCTTGGCAAGCATGACCTCCATGACCTTCAATGCAGTAAGGATTCCATCACCTGTTGAGGCATACTTTGAGAAGATGATGTGACCGCTCTGCTCGCCGCCGATTCTGCAGCCGTGCTCGACCATGTAGTCGTGAACATATTTGTCACCGACCTTGGTCTTGACGGTCTCAATGCCCTCTTCCTCCATGGCCTTGAAGAAGCCGAAATTGGACATGACTGTGACAACCACGGTGTTGTTGAGAAGCTTTCCCCTCTCCTTCATGTATTTTCCGTAGATGTAGAGGATGTGGTCGCCGTCTACGACATTGCCCTTTTCGTCCACGGCAAGGCATCTGTCGGCATCGCCGTCAAAGGCAAAGCCTATGTCCAGATTCTTGTCCAGAACAAGCTTCTGAAGACCGCCGATGTGTGTGGATCCGGCGTTCTCATTGATGTTGAATCCGTTCGGGTCGGCGTTGATGACGTAGGTCTTGGCACCCAGTGCGTCAAAGACGGCCTTTGCGATGTTCCATGTGGTTCCGTTTGCACAGTCTAGGCCGACATTCATACCTCTGAAAGAATACTTGCAAAGCGAGATCAGATATCCGATGTAGCGGTTTCTGCCTGAGACATAGTCCACCATCTCGCCGATGTCATGGCGCGATGCGAACGGGATTTCCTCCCATTTCTGGCCGAAGCACTCAAGCTTGCCGTCGATGTAGTCCTCACAGAGGTCCAGTACGGAGTCCTCCATCTTCTCGCCATATTTGTTGATGATCTTGATTCCGTTATCGTAGTACGGATTGTGGGATGCGGTGATCATGATACCGCAGTCAAAGTCATCGACATGTGCGATGTAGGCCACCGATGGGGTTGTTGTTACGTGCATAAGGTATACGTCGGCACCGGAAGCGACGATACCGCCTGCAAGCATGTACTCGAACATGTAGCAGGACCTTCTTGTATCCTTTCCTATGACGATCTTCGGGCTCTCTGAGTCCCCGCGCTGCTCTCTAAGGCTTCTGTAATACCAGCCCAGAAAGCGGCCTACCTTATATGCATGATCGGCTGTGAGAGTCACATTTGACTCGCCCCTGAATCCGTCTGTTCCGAAATATCTTCCCATATTCACCTCTCTTCTTTTCTTACTATGTTTTTCGGGTTCTTGTAGATGCTGTTTTCGGGAACTACGCCCCTTACACATGAAAGCGGATACACATTGGTGTGCCGCCCTATGACAGTTCCTGGATTAAGGACGCTGTTACATCCGATATCAGCATAGTCACCAAGCATGGCTCCCATCTTGCGAAGCCCCGTAGGAATCTCTGACTCTGCATGTACCACGATGTCCTTCTTGTCTGCCTTGATGTTCGATGTGATGGATCCCGCTCCCATGTGGGCATGGAATCCCAAAATGCTGTCTCCGACATAGTTGTAGTGAGGAACCTCACAGTTGTCGAAGATGATCACGTTCTTAAGCTCAACCGAGTTTCCTATAACACAACCTGCTCCGATAAGGGCGCTGCCTCTGACAAAGGCGCAGTGGCGCACTTCTGTCTCAGGCCCCACGATGCACGGAGAGCCAAGGTATGCGGAGCTGAAGACTTTTGCACTTTTATGAACCCACACTGACGGAGAAACCTCGTCATATTCCTTTGGGTCAAGCTTCTTTCCTAACTGAATAATCAGGTCCTTGATTCCGCCCAGAGCCTGCCACGGGTACTCAAAACCCTTCAGATACTCTTTGGCAATGCTGTGATCCAAATCAAAAAGATCAATTGTTCTGATCATGAAAACCCCCAAACAGCTTCAGTATTCGGGCCAGATAGGCTGCTGTCAACGAAAACGAGGTAATACTTTAAAATATAGATGTTTTAAACTTTACAAATTCTCGGTTCTAAACTTTAATAACATTAAAGATGATAGAAACTACCGCTTTTCACACTCTGAAAACTCTGAGCCAGAAGTACCCCGTAGTCCTTCTTTCCGGGCCTGCCGGGTGCAATCTTGGTGCTATGGCACGGCGTCTTATGCCGTCGAAAAACTACATAGACCTTGAAAACCCGCAGACTCTGAGACTTGCAAAGGAGTCCCCAAGAACATTTCTCATGGCCTTCCCTGATGGAGTAATCATCCATGCCATAGATAAGCTTCCCCAGATGATCGATGCTGTGGTCTATCATGTTGGAAAATGGGGCTTCACTCCCGGAAAATACATAGCCACAACAACGAGGGATCTTGATTTTCAGGACCCTGATAACCGTATAGCCACATGCAATGTCCTGGGTCTCACTGTGGAAGATTTATCCCGAAGCAATGTATCCATTGCAAATCCGTTTCAGATGATCCTTTGCGGCCAGCTTCCGTCAGACCCCGATACTGTCACAAAGAAGATTCTTGAAAAGAACATCAGAGCCTGTATCAATGCCTCGAATCTGGATCTCTTTTTCTCATTCATGAAAGCCTGCGCCACAGAAAGCGGTGAATCGTTTTCCGTAAACAGCCTGGCAAAAAAGACAGGAATCTCCGCCCCCACTGCAAAGACCTGGCTTTCTGTTTTACAGAAGAACTTCATCATAAGGACTTTCACTGATAAAGACGGCGGCAAGGTGTTTTACTTCAGCGACAGCGGTCTTTTGTGCAGCCTGCTTGGGATAACAAAAAAAGAAGATCTTATTCTTAGCCCTCACAAGGCCCGGGTGGTGAAGACCTTTGCCGTAAACGAGCTTTTACGCGGCCGTTTTGCCAAGGCCTTGGAAAGCAATCTGATTTTGGGTTCTGATTGTGACTTTGAAGCCTCATGGAAGGACGCATATTCTCTTTTCATAGAGCCGAATATCGAGGTCACTGAGTTTTGTACAAAAAGAACAAAACATGCCCCTGAGGGCTCTAAAACGCTTATTTTATACCTTGGTGATGTCACTTACAGCCGTGACGGCATTGACTTCATAGGCTACCGCGACTGGGCAAAGCTTGCCATGCAGCTAGACTATTTTTCTTAACTTAAAAGAGCCAGAGCTTCCCTGTACTGGTCCACCGTCAGGGCGCTTGTCACGCTCTGGCGGACCTTTGCGCTGTTGGGAATGCCTTTAAGATATGCACACACGTGCTTTCTCATTTCCCTGCAGGCTGTTTTTTCCCCGAGAAACTCCACAAGGCCGTTCAGATGGACCATTATTGCATCCACCTTCTCCTGTGTTGAGACCGTCCTTTGCGGTCTTCCCTCCAAAAGGGCCTTTGTCTGCTCGAATATGAAAGGATTTCCTATGGCGCCGCGGGCGTAGGAGATTGCATCAACACCCGTCTCTTTCAGCATCCTGACCCCGTCTTCTGCCGTAAAAAGGTCCCCCGATCCTATGATCATATTCTCTTTGAAATGGTCCTTCAGGTCCTTCAAAAGATTCCAGTGGGCCGTTGGCATGTACAGCTGGCTCTTGGTTCTTGCATGCATGCACAAGGCCGAGGCCCCTGCGCTGAAAGCTTTTTCTGCAACTTCCAGATAGTTCAGGCAGTTTGTGTCCCAGCCTGTTCTGATTTTCACTGTCACAGGGACAGGGACATTGTCCTTGATGGCCTTCACTATCTCGTAGATAGTCGCGGGATTCTTCAAAAGGGCGCTGCCGGCTCCGGTTTTGACAACCTTGGGAACAGGACAGCCGCAGTTTATGTCTATCAGAGCCGGATTATACTTCATCACGTTCTCTAAAGACCGCTTTGCGGTATCGGCATCAGGCATGAAAAGCTGAACGGCAAGGTTCGTCTCGCCCTCGCCGCGCTCCATGAGAATAACAGTCTTGTCGTTGTCCCTGGCAACGCCCTCGCTCGAGACCATCTCGGTATAGGCCAAGGCT
>JAGBRG010000114.1 GCA_017632495.1 Spirochaetales bacterium | reverse complement strand
TTGGTATCTGCTTCCCATCACTCTCAATTCCGAAAAGATGCAAACCAAGAGCTTCTTTTGCGTTCTTCAGGGCCTCTTCAGTGCCATTCTTATGTGCAGAGGAAAAGCAGCCTGGGAGATCCGGAAACGTAATGTTGATACCATCTTCGGCATATTCAAATAAAGCGACAAATGAATAATCGTTCTTCATTTTTCCTCCTGTTTTATCCCGGCATAAGTGAAGATATTTCTTACAGTCCCTATCGGAAGGTCTTTCTTCGGATGCTGAACAGTGATTCTTCCGGGTAGTTTCGGATGCTTGAACTGTTGATGGTCGCCCACGCAAGCTACTTCATTCCATCCGTTTCGTTTCAGAATTCTAATTACCTCATTTGATGAATAACCCTTCATCAGACACTCCTTATTATACGTAATAAAGTATGTATTGTCAAACTTCTAAAATCTTACTTCCACATCGTTTCAGCAAGATCCTGCGGATAATTCTGAGAGCAACAATCGGCATGGCTATCAAAACCAACAGAACCAGATAACCCAACCAACCAGCTGACGGCAGAGTTCCGAAGAATGTGAAGACAGACTCAAGGCTGCCGTAAACATGACTGTTCAGCCAGACCAGAAACCCAAAGCGCCCGAAAGCCAGAATCATCATTCCCAGAACCATTGAGACAGCAGCAAGAAAACCTGAAATTGGAGCTGTGATTATTGCAACAGGATACCATTTTCCTGTCAGAAACATCTGAATAGGAGCACTGAGAATAAGAACCGAAACAGATGCGCCAAATAGACCTGACAGTCTTCCTGCAAACTGAAACAGTGCACCTTTGATGAACGGAGAAAGACATACAATTGCAAAAACCGCTACATAGCCGTAGCAGCATCCCAGCTCAACCATGGAAAACGGAAATAGAATCATCTGAATGAGAAAGACAGCAAAAATCCTGCCATCCATCTGAACCGATGAAAGATAGAAAGCCAATGCCGCACGAAGAAGTGACGGCCTTGGACCTGCGATGAACACAAACAGGAACACAAGGATAAAAGAAACAGCCTTTCCAAAAGCCTTATTTCCGAAAACACGGGTACTCAGTGTTGCAATTATGCCCAGATGCATTCCGGAAAGAGCCAGAATGTGTGAACACCCGCAGTTTTGGGCAAGGTTCTTGATTCCCGACTGAGCATAGTCAGAACGCCCTAATAGAAGCAGGGTGCTTAGAACCGATGCATCATCTGAGTCAAAGGCCAGGCGATATTGGAGTCTCGTTATCAGATACTCTCTTATCCTGTTTATCCATCCCCTACTCATCACATTGATGCTGTCATAGATGAAAAGTCCGTCAGAGAAGTGCCCTTTAAGGTTCACAAGTGTTGCAAACGATATTATCTGGTTCCTATCTCCGATGACAGTCACAATGCCTGAGGCACTTGCTCTGTCTCCGGCCAAGGTAGTGCAACTTCTGAGCATTATCTTCATCATGTGGTTTCCCTTTGCCGTGATTGATGAGTCGTAGATTACGCGGCCTTGGATCTGAACAACCTGAGACGGAAGAAAGCCCATATTCACAGATGCCATACTTCTGATTCGGAGGGCGACGAAGAAAACAGAAGTCACAAACACAAGCCACAGAATCAGAACCCTTTTTGATGGGGATGGAAGGACGCCGCCGAAACTGATGAACAGTATTTGGGAGAAGGTCGTTACAATGGGTACAATGCACATCCATCCCGTCCCAGCGGCGCCACTTGCCAAACCAAGCGAGAGAAAAGAGAACAATAGAATCTGAAAAGGCTGCAAGATTTTTTCTTTTCTGCTCACGCATCTCTATACAGATTTTTTGCTGAAAATATTGCGCTTTTTCCGAAAAAAACACAAAAAAAAATCCGGTTGGCCATAAAACCAACCGGAAAAACCTCTGAATAAGGGCTCAGCAGGATGCTGCCTGAGCAAGAGTAATAGCAGCTGTGACAACAATGTCCTCCTCGCTGCATCCTCTTGAAAGGTCTGAAACAGGTCTTGCAAAACCCTGAAGGATCGGGCCGTAGGCCTCTGCACCTGCAAGTCTCTGGGTGAGCTTGTAACCGATGTTTCCGGCCTGAAGATCCGGGAAGACCAGGACGTTTGCATGACCTGCGACACTTGAACCAGGAGCCTTCTGACTTGCAACGGACGGAACGATTGCCGCATCAAGCTGAAGCTCTCCGTCGACCTTGAGATCCGGGCACTTCTCCTTGACCAGAGAAAGGGCTGTTGTGACCTTGTCCACAAGCTCTCCCTTTGCGCTTCCCTTTGTTGAATATGAAAGCATTGCGACAACAGGCTCTGCATTGAGGAAGGTTCTGCATGAAAGAGCAGAAGCCTCGGCAATCTCAGCAAGCTGCTCGGCTGTGGGATTCGGGATTGTGGCGCAGTCGGCGAAAATCAGAGTTCCGTCAACACCGTACTGCTTCTTATCTGTTGCCATGACAAAGCAAGAAGATGCGCTCTTGATGCCGGGTCTGCACTTGATGATCTGAAATGATGCCCTGAGAACATCACCTGTTGTGTTCTTTGCACCTGCGACCATTGCATCGGCCTCTCCGAGGTGGACCATCATGGCACCCCATCTGAGCTCGTTGACAATAAGATCATTGGCTTCCTGCTCGGTCATGCCCTTTGCCTTTCTGAGCTCATAATACTCGGTGGCATAGGCCTTTCTTCTGTCGCTTGTAAGCGGATCAACGATGCTGATACCACTGAGGTCAACACCGAGCTTCTGTGCATTCTTCTTAACCTCATCGACGTTTCCGACGAGTGTTACGGCAGATGCAATCTTCTGATCAAGGATCATCCTTGCAGCCTTTACAGTCCTGGGCTCGAGGCCTTCAGGAAGAACGAGTGACTTCTGGGCCGCAATGGCCTGTTTCTTCATCTTCTCAGCAAATGTCATAGTTTTATCTCCTAATTGTTGTTTCTTATCAAAACCGGATCAGTCCTGAGGGGCTTCCGGATAAGCGGCTCCGTTTTCAGCTGCAGCCTGTGCCTCTGCCTCCATTGCGGCATTGAACTGCTCCTCGTAGTAAGCCAGGGCTTTCTGGATATAGTCATAGCAGGCTTCAAATCCGGGAGCGTTTCCATGCTTCTGGGCATAGATTGCAAGACTCAGTGCGCAGCGTCTGAATGTGTTATATGCATCGGTCCTTCCGACTCCTCTTGGAAAGAGTTCTGCCATACATGAAGGATCTTCGAAATAGAATGAAAACTCATATCTTGCATCCGCATCGAACAGATCGGCACCGATGCTCTCTGCAAGTGCCTCAAGATCGCATCTGTAAAGATACGGGAAAGCTCCGACGGATTCCGGTTCGATGAATGACTGGAAGATTATCGCAGCGTCATCGATCTGCTCGTCGGTGTACTCGGCAGCTTCAAGGAAGAATCCCACAGGATCGTCAGGGTTCAAATAAGCCTGGGCAAACTCCAGAACATCGAGGCTGTAGACAGTCGGGTTGAACCAGAAGGCCTCTTCCAGCGAGTAG
>JAGBRG010000113.1 GCA_017632495.1 Spirochaetales bacterium | reverse complement strand
GTTGATACCCGGCATCGCCTTGTGCGATGCCTTCAACGTTCTCGTTTATCCTTCAAATGCTGAAATAAGCTCATATGTCCAATCTTTCTTTCCGACGGCAGTTCTTGATTCAGCAACAATAGAGGCAAAACAACAGCGAAAGCTAGTTGAACTTCAGAAGGAAAACGGAGAAAAACTATCCAAGGAATACAAAGGCGAAGACTCTTCCAAGATAAAAACTGCCAAAAGCGCATATCTTGAATCAGAGATTGAAAAGCCAGAAAACCCGTTTGAAGTAAAACTTGTTGGTTATGGCGGAAAAGCTGTGGATACTCAGGTCCTTGTTTCCGGTGACAGAATGCTGCTTCGCTATATGTGTCTTCAAAGCGGAGCTGATCTAATCATAATTCCGATCATCTCAAGACTTGGTGATTTCAATCAGCTGTCCTTATATAGATATTCATATGCATCAGATGATTTTTCCCTCATTTTCGAGCGACTTTCAGCAGATTCCGACTATTTTTCGGAAAGCTCTGTCTTAAGATTCGCATCTTCATTCATTGAGGGAAGGCCTTCTTTGATAAGACTTGATAATCTTGTGGACGGAGCATATGTGGTAGTCGATGATAAAGATGTCACAGTCCTGAATAACTATGTTTTCACCACAGCGGGAAAGCATGTGCTGGAAATAGGGGCTTTAGGGCACGCTACAAGATACATTTCCATCAACGCAGTCTCTGATGCGATTATATCTTTTGATGCCAAACTTCCTGCTGTTGTTTATTCTGATCTTCTTATCGAAACAAACCCATCATCCACAGTCAAGGTCAACGGCCTTGAATTGGGACAGACTCCGATCGTTCTTAATTCATACAGCCTTCCACTTACACTTAGGTTCGAAAAAGACCAGTACATGGGAAAATCTTTGGGTATTACCGAGAACACAAACAGGATAAAAATCGACCTTAAGCCTGAGTGGATGGCAAATCAGGATCTTTTGAAAAAGAGCAAGGACAGATTCTACTGGGCCTTTGCCAGGACTATTTTATTATTCGGTTCCAAGCTTGCGCTTGGATTGTTCAATGATGGAAACAACAAATTTATTTCATCAATGGATATTGCATTTAACGGTATTATCACCGTGTCCATAGTGGATGCGGTGGGATGCCTTGTCGACTATTTCAGACAGACAGAGTACATTTCACCATAGGGGATTAAATATGGCATTTTTCGGAATCGGAAACAAACTCAAGGCACTTTTCAGCGGTTTCAAGAAGACCCTCGATCAGTCTTTTTTCGACAATCTTGAAGATCTTCTCATAGAAGGAGATTTCGGTGCTAAGAACGCTATGCTCATAAGCGACGAGGTAAATGAGCGCAAACCCAAGACCGAAGAGGAATTTCTGGCAATTGTCAGAGAGCTTCTTGAGGACAAGATTGAAGGAATCAAGCTTGAACCTGTAAAGGGCGAGCTTTCCGTATACCTTGTTCTTGGTGTAAACGGAGTCGGAAAGACAACATCTATTGCCAAGCTTGCAACTCATTATAAAAACGAAGGTTACAAGGTTGTTATGGCTGCAGCCGACACCTTCAGGGCCGCTGCTATCGACCAGCTTGAGCTTCATGCCCAGAGGACCGGAACAAGAATCGTTAGACAGGAAAACGGAAGTGATCCTGGAGCTGTCATCTATGATGCCATATCAAGTGCCCAGGCCAGAGGAGACGAACTGATTCTCTGTGACACAGCAGGACGTATGCACAATAAGGAAAACCTTGTCAGAGAGCTTCAGAAGATAGACAAGGTCATCAGAAATAGGGTAAAGCCTGAGAACTACAAGAAGATTCTCGTAATAGATGCCACAACAGGTCAGAACTCCATAAGCCAGGCACAGATTTTCAATGAGGCTGTCGGCCTTGATGCTCTGATTCTTACAAAATACGACTCTGCGGCAAAGGCCGGTGCCCTTGTCCAGATAGGCATTCCCGTGGCCTTTGTCGGAACAGGTGAGCATTACGAGGACATTCATCAATTCGACAAGGAAGAATTCCTTTCATCGTTGGCAGGGCTTTCGGACTGATGAAAAGAACTGCTGTCTTTCTTTTTCTTCTGATCTCTGTGATGAGTCTGAATGCACAAGTGTTCAGATCAAATCAGCTCGGTCAGAAACTTGAAAAGGCAGATAACATTGCAGAGAAGGGTGTTTTCCTTGTGGAAGAAGGAGATACTTCTTTCCTATATGTAGATGGATCTCTTTTCTGGACAGAAACAAAACTTCAAAATACTTCTGATGAGACTGTCATAATCAGAAAATATGAAAAATCTCAGGATGAGATTACACGGACATATAAAGACGGCCGTCTTGTAAAGGAATCTGTCACTTCATCAGGTGTTACGGCTACAGATGCCTACGGATACAGCGACGGAAAGCTTATCTTTGTCTCTTCTGACAATGATAGCGGTTCTGTCTCCGTAAGTTCCTTTCTAAGAAGCTCTGATAAAAAGGATGTCATAGGAATTTCCGATGACGGATCTGTGAGATTTCTTTCAGATAAGTTTTCCTTTCAAAATGATCTGATTTTGGAAAACGTTGCCCCGGGCCTTGTTACAAACGGCGAGCATAGGATTTTGGAAAACGGAGACATTCTGATTATTGAAGATCCGCACACGCAGTCAGTCTACAGCCCCAAAGGCCTTCTTCTGAGCCGCAGAACCAAAGAAAAACTAGTCAGCTACATGTATGACGATGATTATCTTATCAGAGTCGAAACCACCGAAGGAACGTCAAAGATTGTAGAAAACTACAGTGATAACAAACCTTATGACCGTTATGAATATGAAAATGATGTTCTTGTAAGTCACACCGTTTTCCGCCCTGAAGGCAACATAAAGACAATGTACAGCCAGGGCAGGGTTGTAGCCGTGGTTTATTACAGAAAAGACAACAGAACCATAGACAGGATAGAGTATAATTAGACCATGTTCAGATTCAGGACTGCGTTCAGATATGCATTCTCAAAGACAAGAGGCCACAGAGTCACAAGCATTATGATACTTGTGGGTATAGCAATTGGCCTTATTGCTCTTTTAGTCATATCCGCTGTCATGAACGGCCTTCAGAATGCTCAGATGGACCAGCTGAGGAATCTTGAATCCTTTGATCTGATTGTCAGATCTGATTCTCTTAAAGTTGAAGACATAAGATCCTTGAACGGCGTGGATCAGGCTTTCAGATTCATTGAGACAAACGCACTGATTGTGGATGAAACAAGCGAAAACAGCCAGAGCATCAGAATCAGGGCTTTTGACGGAGACATATTCGAAGCTCAGAGGTTCGCAAAAAGCCTTACCTTAATCTCAGGAAGCAAGGACAATATGGCGGGCCTTCTGTTTTCCTATACCACAAGAAGCCGTATCGGAATCAGCTACAGCGATTCCATCAAGATGACATTTCTAAGGCGAGGGAAGACGGCAACAATAGTCCCATATTCATCACATCTTCCTGTTTCCGGCTTTTTCAGCTCAAAGATGAGTGAATTCTCATCATCTACTGCCTTCATGGACTATTCCATTCTTTCAGGCATCATAGGAACAGAAGAATCAAAGATTGCCGTCTATGTGTCAGGAAATCAGAAGGCCGTAGTCCAGAGCATCAGGAATCTGGACCCCGATGCCGATATAATCACATGGCAGGAATACAACAAGGCTCTTTATTCTGCGCTGATGCTTGAAAAGACACTCATGTACGTGTTTCTTGCATTCATGTTCCTGATCATCTGCGTCAACCTGAAAAACTCAACCCGAAGGCTTCTTTCAAACAAGCAGAAAGAAGGTGCCATGCTAAGGGCCCTGGGCTGCAGCAGAAGATCTGTCAATGCAATCTTTC